>JABSPG010000081.1 GCA_013214445.1 Ekhidna sp.
TGGCACCTTTGCGACCTATCCATCAAACACGTATAGCTGGACGCCAACTGCAGGTCAAGTGAGCAGCACTGCGTTGATTCAGGTTGCGAACACCACTCAGTCGATTACCGATGATAGTGATGCGGTTTTCACGATTACTGTTGCACTGGTTCCTGAGGTCACCGTCTTAACACCAAATGGCGGAGAAGAATTGAACATTGGTGACGAATACTCCATCACTTGGAATACGCGAGACATGGAAGGATCAGATGCACTAGAGATTAGACTGAGTAAAGACGGGGGAGAAAGTTATACGACCATTGATGATGGCACGGTAGAAGGGTTAGCGGGTAGTTATACTTGGACTGTTTCAGATGATGCTGGAATAAACAACTATATACAAGTTGTCAACACCACACTTGGTGTTTCGGATGAGAGCGATGCTGCATTCTCCATACTTTCAAATAATATCACTCCTGTGGCTTTTGAGGCGAGTAATGTCAGCTCCACTTCTTTTACTGCAAATTGGTCGCCTTTGTCAGGAGCTGTCAGTTATAGGCTAGATGTCTCTGAGGCTTCCGACTTCAGTACTTTCCTCCCTTCGTTGGAGGATGCACAAGTAGATGAAGCAAGTATCGTAGTGAGTGGTTTAGATTTTGGTCAGACCTACTATTACAGGGTTAGGGCTGTTGATGAAGAGAGTGCAGTATCAGATAATTCAAATGTGATTCAGCTTAAGACATTTATTGATTTTGAAACAAATCAGGATTCGCTAGCATTGCTGGAAATCTATGCATCAATAAATCCCGAGGGTCTTAACTGGGAGACAGATCGGCTAAGGAACTGGACAAATGTGACACTTGATGAAACTCGGACAAGGGTTGCTGCCGTGAACCTAGGATCAACGAATTCTATTGGTGAAATGCCAAATTTGTTTGTAGCTACTAGTGGGCTTTCTGCATTAACAGAAATGGATTTATCAAATAACCTAATCACTGGATTGATTGAGTTTTCTCAAACAAATGTGCAAACACTGGATGTATCTCAAAACGCATTAGAATTTGATGATTTAGAACCGCTTGCTCCCATTGAAATTGTTGAATACTCTGATCAAGCGAGTATCCAGTTCTTGGAAGCTCAAGGAGATCCAATTGAAGTTGCTCATCTTGATAATTCGAGTCTTTCTATTATTACCGGAGGTACTGCAAATGAGTATCGATGGTTTAGAAATGGAGATGAGATTCAGAATGGGCTAGACTTTTTTATTGAAAGAAACGAGTTGGAAATTCTGGAGATTGATTTCAATAGTATGGGAGCGTTCACTGCTCAAGTGACTAATGGCTTGGTTCCAGGCCTTGTCATCGAAATCGATCCTCAGATTATTCTAGCTACGGCAGAAGTAGCAATACGAGCGGTCAACTCTGGGGGGAATACTCTTTCGGAAACAGTATCAGGATACATGTTGGAGGCAATCAGGCGTGGGAGTGGATACGATACATTGGAGCGAGTAAGTCAGGTGACCGGCACATTTACTTTTCAAAATGTGGTACTAGGGGATTACTTGGTAAACATTGATCCTGTATCAGATGAAAACTTCATCTCTACTTACTATACCAATGCAATTGAGTGGGAACAAGCAGATAACTTGTTACTTCGAAATGATACATTAATTACCATAGCAATGGAAGAAATCCCACCACCACTTGGAGATGGAGATGGGGATGGAAGTTTGGAGGTGCTGATTGAAGAGGATTTTGGTGATGAAAATTCGAGAATAGACGCAAGAAGGAGAGCAGCGAAGCGGAAGTGTGGTTTAAGAAGGAAGCGATCGGGAGGTAGAGTGGATCAAGACGATGATGAGTTTGAGTTGATTGCTTATAGTGAGACGGATGACAATGGGGAATTCAAGTTTGGTTTCTTACCTACTGGAACGTACAGATTCTTTGTGGAATACCCTGGTATCCCATTAGATGCATCCTCTGAAGTTGAATTTGAAGTGGGAGAAGCAGGAATTAGTGATACAGATTTTAAACTCGAAGCATTTGCTTCTGAAGATGGTATTTCGGTAAGCATCGAAAGGGTACTGGGAGTTATTCTGGAATACTTTAAAGATTTGAAAGTATATCCAAATCCTTCCAGTGAATACCTCAACATCAGTTACCGACATTTAAAGTCTCAAGAGGTAATTGCAGAAATCGTTGATCTTTCAGGTAATTCGATGTGGACCCAACATATGAATGATGGATTTGATGGATCACTTAAAATCGATGTTAGCACTTTCGAGCACGAGTTTATCTCTTAAGATTCTACGATAATGCTAGCCGAAATGATAATGTGGTTACTTACCGGATCATGGTAAGGGACTAAAGAAGCAATATATGTTTTTCAATTGACCTCTAGTTTTCTCAAACTAGGGGTTTTTTGATTTAGATCATACGCTTCAGTCTAAAAGAAGTACGCACTTTCTCACCATCTCGATAGATTAAGCACTTTATCAACTTTCCATCTTTTGACTGTAGCAATTGGTTGATCTCCGACAAACTATGTGTTTTTAGATTTCTTCCATTTAGGCTTTGCAGTACATCACCAGGTCTTATGTCAGCTTGAAGTGCTGGGGTTTCAGGATCTACGCCTACCACTTTGAGGGTGTCCAGAAGAGAGCCTGCAGCATTCAATTCCAGACCACTCATGTCGAATTCAAATGCATCCTTGTACCTTTCCCCTTTTTTTAGATACATCATTTGATTGTGGTAATCAAACGTCACATCAAACCTGTAAAGCAATTCTCCTCCGATAGTTCCTACGCTAGCGCCTCTTTTGATGACTTTATTATAGGCACCAGCAAATGGTGCTGAAACCAACATCTCTTTGAATAGAAATTTTTGAATTTGAATGGTGTCTAACCTACACATATAGCCCGGTATTTCTCCCGCAATACCTCTTCCCAGACGAGTGGTGATGGTATTGCTAGGGATATCGATTCCGGATATGTAATTGTAGTCCATCAATGCTGCGTGACTTGCGCCAGTATCTATCATAATATCCAGTGCTGCTTCCTGATTATCTTGATTCACTTTGGCAGACAGGAAGGGTTTCGTGCTTCGAATCTCAATAGGGACGGCAGTCGCTCTTCTAACCTTTCGAAATTTCTTGGGGTCGATTAACGTAATTTCCCTTTCGTCATAGTTTATGTTTACCACAAATCGCGAAAAGATGTCATATCCAATGATTCCATGAACATTATCGCCAATATTTTCAGAGAGCTTTAGGTAGTCTTCCTTTAGCACGAGTAAATTCATGTTGTTTCCTACCACCCCACCAGGAAGGTCAAAAATCACTTCATTTGCTACGTACGCCTGCACTGAATCAGCGAGACCTGGTCCATCAATCGTTATTTCACGCAGGTAGTTTACCTCAAGAAGGTCCCCAAATAGTTTTTCTGTCAGAATTGCATTTTCTACCCCTGTGTCCAGGATGAATTTTAGTGTCAAGAACCGATTGATGGTAATTGGAATGATCACAAGGTTATTGTGCAATTCAAAAGGGATAGTAATTTTCCTTGTGTTCTCAGGCATCTTAAACCCGAACTCTTTTTGACCTGAAGCTGGAGAGCAAAAACAAGTATTGATAAGTATGATGAAAGCACACAAACTGATAATTGGGTTCCTCATTTGGAAGTCTCTTATGTAGTGAAATACACTCATCTAACAACGATAACAAAAATCTACCCCTATTGTGTAGGGTAAAATTTAATCAAAGAGATCCTTAATATCATGCTGTGAGAGGCTCTTTATGAAGCTCTCTTCCACAGTAATGAGGTCCTCAGCAAGCTTTTGCTTGTGTTCCTGGAGCTTGATTATTTTTTCTTCTATGGTGTCTTTACAAACAAATTTGTATGCAAATACTTTTTTGGTTTGCCCAATTCGGTGGGCTCTATCAATGGCTTGAGCTTCTACCGCTGGGTTCCACCAAGGGTCTAATAGAAAGACATAATCTGCTTTAGTCAGATTTAGTCCGGTTCCTCCAGCCTTAAGGGAAATTAAAAAGATGGATACGGAAGGATCGTTCTGAAACTTTTCCACCTCTTTTTGGCGGTCTTTTGTGGACCCGTCTAGATAAGCAAATGGTTTTCCTTGCTCCTCAAGATACTTTGATACTATCTTCAGATGTTTGACAAATTGACTAAAAATCAACACCTTATGACCTTTTGAGATGGAGTTTTCAATCATGTAGGTTACTTCTTCCAGTTTACCAGAGCCATTAGCATAACCCTCATCCACCATGCTTGGATGATTGGCAATTTGTCGAAGCTGTGTAAGCCCTTGAAGAAGAATCATGTGAGATTTGTTGATACCTTCTGTTTCAATGACGTCAAGGATTTTGCTCCGAAAGGCATTCTTTTCTTTGTCATAGAACGCTTTTTGCTCAGCTGTCATTTCACAGTACCGAATATTGATTACTTTCTCAGGCAGATCATCTGCGACTTGACTCTTGTCTCTTCTGAGAAGGAATGGTTTGATCAGACTATTGAGCTTTTGTGTTTGTACCTGATCCTGCTTTTTCTCGATAGGGATCAGATACTGTTTTTTGAAGTAAGTTTCGTTTCCTAACAGCCCAGGGTTTACAAAGCTCATCTGAGACCAAAGGTCGAGGGTGCTGTTCTCAATAGGTGTACCAGTCAATACCAATTTGCGACGAGACTTCAGCTCTCTTACCTTTTTAGAAATCAAAGAATCAGGATTTTTTATGGCTTGAGACTCATCCAGGATAATGTAGTTGAAATAGAATTCAGATAAGAGTTGTATGTCTACTCTGGTGGTACCGTAACTGGTGAGAACTACGTCGTACTTACTGAATCTACTGACATCCTTTATCCTGTTTATTCCCGTGTAGTTTAGAATTTTTAGCTCGGGGGTAAATTTTTTCGCCTCCATTTCCCAGTTGTACAGCAGCGAGGTAGGCATGATCAGTAAGCTTGTAATTCCTGTATTTTCATTTTTCTGGTGTTGTAGGAGGGTAAGCGTTTGGATGGTTTTTCCAAGACCCATATCATCTGCTAGGCAACCCCCAAAATTGTAGTCTTCTAGAAATCTCAGCCAATTATATCCTGCAAGCTGATAGGGTCTCAACTTTCCTGTAAATCCAGCAGGAACAGCATAGTCTTCCATTTGATCGAAAGTCAGGAGTTTTTCCAATTTTCTATCCATGGTGACTTTTGCCAGCTCACCGTCCCGAAGCTCCTGCACAAGAGAAAGATGAATCTTGTCTAGCGTAATGCCACCATCCTTTTCAGATGAAAATGCAAAGAGATCTTTGTAGCGGGTAATCCATGACTCTGGTATTACACCAATTTCACCATTTGGAAGTTTGATTTCTGTAATACCCTTTAGGATGCACTTCCTGATCTCATCGAATGGAACTTCAAAATCACCAAACTTTATTTTTGCTTTGAGATCAAACCAGTCGACTCCTTCACTTACTTCCAGATCGATAGTGGTCTCTCCAACGAAAAACTTCTTTCCTTGCTGATTTTGCTTAATAATAAAATCTTGAAGGAGGTCACGATTTCTTCCTAGCCAATCGAAAGCTCTGGATTTAGGAAGTGTCACTCGTGAGTTTCTAAGTTGCAACCCGTTGATGGCCAACTCTTCAATAATACCCTTTTCTCCTTCGTGATCTCTACTAATCCGATGGAAGGTGTAGTCTTCGTCATTCTTTTCTAGGGAAACACTCACCTTGCTGAGTTTATCTGCATTGAAGTTGTGTTTACCATAGTCAAACGACAGCTCCAGCAAGAGCTTATCAGTATCTACTGTGGCGGCATTACCACTATCATCAAAAAGTGAAGCATTTCGTGACGTTTGCAACTCACTGACGGTCAACTTTGGTGTGGGCTTTGGTTTGTGGGTAACAATGTCAAATCCCTTTGCGTACACATCAAATTCTGAAATCAGGGGGCCAACAAACTTTTGGTAGTAGGTTTCCTCAATGTCTTTGGGAATCAGGATAAATTTCTTTCTCAGAAATGGCTTAAGTTTCCCACCGTTAACTTGCTTTTCAAACGTAAAAAGTTTGTTGTTTGAAACTAACCATGCAGGCTCGCTACAGAGTAGATAACTTTCATTGTTGAGGAAATCAACTTTCTCTCCTCGGAGCTTGATGGTGGGGAAGTAATGTGTGTTGTCTTCATTTTTTCTGAAGTGAAATAGCACAGTTGCTTTTTCCTGGACTACTTCTATTTCCTTCCAGGTAGGCTCGCCATCTTTCCCCATTTCAAAAAGGCGTTTGCCTTCTATGAGGTCCAAGATCTGAGATCTTCTTCGTTCGATGTATCCATTCTGCTTATCAAAAACTTTAAGAAAGAATTCTTCGGGCTTTTGTTTTCTCTTTTGGAAGTGATTGGATACTTGATCTTGTTGTATTTCATCCATGAGTTTGATGATTTTGAAATCATTTTCATCAAGTCCGGATTGAAATTCTTGGGCGTTTTTGGAAGAAATGTTTTGGTGAGAGTATGTGAGGCCACCCTTGTCATTTAGTTCAACAACAAACGATTCAATGAGGTATCCAAGATACTCATGATCGTAGAGTGAGTAAATCAGTTCGAAAGGCTTGTCAGGTGATACTTTCACGAAAACTATAAATCGGATAAACTCCGAAAATAGTAAAAATTCGATACCTAATTGGCAATAAAATCCCGAGAGTTTCTCTCTTACTGCAAAGTATCTACTGAAAACGATCTACTTGCTTTGATAGCCGGATTAATTGAAGCCAATAATGTAATCGTCACAATTGCCAGAACTGAATACAATACATCAACAGACTCGATTTTTACCGGGTAGCTATTGATGACGGCTGATTCCATACCCATACCAATGAGACCGTAGTACTGCTGTGCCAGACTGAGACCAACCCCTAGGATTAGCCCAACTCCAGCTCCAGTAAATGCCACAATGCAGCCTTCAAATAGAAAAATTCTTTGAACCAAGGCTTGAGATGCCCCCTGAGCAAAGAGGACAGAGATGTCTTTTTTCTTTTCAATGACTAACATGGTTAGCGAGAAAAAGATATTTATTGAAGCGATCCCAATAATTGAGACTAAAATGATAAAGACGAAGAGCTTCTCGATTTTCAGCACTTTGTATAGATCGCTATGTAGTTCTTCTCCCAATCTCACTAAAAAGTTTGCCCCAAGTAAGTTTTGAATGCGGACTTTGATTGCACTATAATCAGTACCCTCATCTAGGTAGAGATCATAGCCAGTTAGTTTATTTCCATAATCGAGGAGATCTTTTGCATGTTCTATTGGGATGAAGATATAGTTGTCATCATAAGACTTTTCTATTGCAAAGATGCCGCCAGGCATAATATTTTGTAGGTTATACATCTTTGTTGGATTAACTACCCCTGGCCCAATATCTTTCGGGTAATACATTTGCAACGTGTAAAAATCGTTGCTGAGACTTAGTGATAAATCATATTGCACCCCTCTGCCTATAAGTGCATATCCGATACTATCTCTTACAAGAGGAAAATCTCCTGCGACCATTACGTTTCTTATTCCACTATACTCGTCAAAATCTCTACTTACCCCCTTCATCCTGACCAGCCGTTGCGCTTCTTTGTATTGAACAAGCACATTGTCCTCAATTACTTCGGTGACTCCAAGCACCCCTGGCACGGATCGTATAGTATGAATCAAGTTTGGATCATGAGTGAAAGATTTACCGGTAGCAGGAGTTATTACAATATCTGGGTCAAAGTTCCCGTACATGGATCTCAACAGTCCTTCTAAGCCATTAAAAACAGACAATGCAATGATTAAGCACATGGTACCGATCGCGACTACAATCATGGATATGATTGAGATCACATTGATGAAGTTTTTCTTTTTTCCAGATAGGAAGTATCTCCTTGCTATGAAGAACGGTAGATTCATTCTTCTTCTTGAGGGGGTATCGTAAGGTTATCTATAAGGTTATCGATCTTGGATGCTTTTTCTTCAGTATCGTCATGGAAGAAAGCTAGCTCGGGTACGATCCGAGCTCTATCTCCGATTTTTTTTCCTAATTTCAGTCTGATTTCGCTCTTGATACTTTCAAGGTGTTCAAAGATCTGATTTGCTTGATTGATTGGGAAAATACTCAAATAGATTCGCACTAATCCAAGGTCAGGGGAGACAGTTACCCCAGTGATGGTCCCTAAGGTGGATTTAAAAAAATAGGAAGGGTCTTTTTGAAAGATCTCCGCGAGATCTTTTTGTAGCTGTTTGCTGTATTTAATTTGCCTCTTACTTTCCATCTGCAAATATCCGTAGATATTAGTTAAGTGGTTTATTCAAATGACCTAATTTCGAATTAGTCAAGCGATTCAAATCAAATACTAGTTTTTGCTACGATTTTTTAGAATAAACGATCCCTATAGATTAATTGCCATCTTCTTAGTATTGGTGGTTATAAGATTGATTCAAGGTTATGTGATCGACGGAGTTGCTATTTATGAGTTGAAGTGGCTCCTTCTTGGAGAATGGTTGGGGAATGGTTTTCAGATGTATAGCGAAGCATTTGATTATACAGGACCTATTGCTGCTTTTGTATATAAGTTTCTAAATGCGGTATTCGGTAGATCTTACTTTTCACACTATGCGCTTAGTTCACTATTGATAATTTATCAAGCTGCAATATTCAATCAGCTACTCCTGAAGAATAAGGCATATCAGGAAAATAGCTATATGCCTGCATTTTTGTATGTGGTTTTAATGATTTCAGTTCCTGATTTCATGGCGCTTTCTCCACAGCTAATGAGCCTTACTTTTATATTACTGGCTTTGAGAAATGTGCTAAGACGTATTGATAATCAAGTGACTGATGAATTATTTCTTAACTCAGGAATTTTTGTGGGAATTGCTACCATGATTTATCTACCGGCCTCTGTTTTCTTGTTGGTATTTTTGGTGTCTCTTATTTGGTTCTCTTCCGCTGTTTCTAGGAGGATCCTTCTTTATCTCTTTAGTTTCGGTTTAGTATTTGTTCTTTGTAGTCTCTATTTCTTCTGGAGAGGCGATTTAAGCATGTTTCTAGATTCATTTATTTGGGAGAATCTGCTGATGTCGGCAAACAGCCAATTGGATTCAATGGACATTTTCCTGATGAGTATCGGAATAGGGGTGATTTTTGTTTTGGGAGTTTTCAAGACATGGAGTTCAGTAAGGCTAACCAATTTTCAGCAAAAGATCCAGCAGGTCATATGGCTGGTATTCTTCGGCGCTTTAGGGACTTTCTTCCTGTCTAACGAGAAAGCAATGCACGAGCTAGTTTTCATGGTTCCAGTGATAGCATATTTCTGGGTCTATTACTTTCTCTTTATTCGAAGACGAATTTTTCAAACCATTATGCCACCAATATTGATATTCGGTTTGATTGGATATAGTCTTTTGTGGTATGGTACAAGCTCAGGAAAGATGCTAGCTGCCCAAGATGTAGCGAGGACCCAAAGCACTATGGTTTTGGGCGAATCGCTTAGTATCTACCTAAATCAGGAGGTCTTGTCTCCATGCTTTGACAAAAGAATGTGCGAGCGTGGTTTCGAAGGACTTGATTACTACTCTTCAGCTACCCGATTGTACCAGATATTTGATCGTTCAAAACCTGAAATTATCATTGATCAAATGGGAGTGATGCAAAAGGTGATCTTCAGATTTCCTGAAGTTGACAGGACCTATCGGAAGAGAGGCACTGAGTACGTTAGAATTAGCAATTAATTTTTTCTACTCTTCTACCATGTCGCCCACCTTCAAATTCTGTGTTTATGAATGTATCGGCAAGACTTTCAGCATATTCATAGGCAACAAATCTAGCTGGTAGGCAAATGATGTTCGCATCATTATGTTGTCTCGCCAGAGCTGCAAGTTCAGTATTCCAACAGAGAGCTGCACGAATATTACTGTGTTTGTTTGCGGTCATAGCTACTCCATTTCCACTGCCACAAATGAGAATCCCCAGTTCACAAGAGTTGTCTGTGATTGAAGAAGCCAAAGGGTGTACATGGTCTGGATAATCCACAGATTCATCGCTAAGAGGACCAAAATCTGTCACTTCATGACCAGCTTCTTTTAGATGCTTGATTATTCTTTCCTTGTACTGAAATCCGGCGTGATCGCCACCAATGGCAATTTTCATCTCTATATATTTTGTTTAGCTTCTCTTTTTTCGATGCGTCTAGCAATCAAGATACTCATTTGATATAGAAGCATTAGTGGTAACGCAATAAGAATTTGACTGAAAGGGTCAGGCGGTGTAAAAACTGCTCCTAGGACTAAAATCACAACGATTGCATGCTTTCGATAGGATCTCATTAGTGAGGAACTTACTATTCCGGCTTTGGTCAAGAAATATACGACCACTGGAACCTGGAAGAGCATCCCACAACCAAATACAATCATGGTCACCGTACTTATGTAGGATGAGAGATCAAAAAGATTCTGTAGTGAAGGATCCACTTCATACATCGAGAAGAAGCGAACCGATATTGGTGCGACGAGAAAATATCCAAACAGTACGCCCAACATAAAGAGAATGGTTACTGAGAATGTAGCACCACGAGAAGCTTTTCTTTCTTGAGGTCTAAGGCCTGGCCTGATAAATCTCCATATTTCCCAAAATAGATAAGGAAAACCAAGAATGAGTCCAACAAAAAATGAAATTGAAACATGAGTCATGAATTGACTACTGAGTTTCCGACTAACAAGCTCAAAGGACAATTTGTCAATACATAAAGCAGGTGTCCCCAACAAGTCAGCTAATTGGCAGAGCTTTTGGTAAGTCCAGAAATCTGTCTTGGATGGACCCAAGATCACCTTCCCGATGACAAAGTCTTTGGCTATGAAGGCAGCAATGGCAAAAACGACAATAACAATGAGGGAGCGAATGATGTGCCATCTAAGCTCTTCGAGATGATCCAAAAACGACATCTCCTTTTCATCAGGTATCTGATCTAGCGGCATAGTCAGTTCTTAAACAATGGGAACTTTGACATCCAGCTATTTACCTCAGACTTTATTTCAGCTATTTTGTTTTCGTTTTCAATATTCGTTAGGACACCATCAATGAGCTCAACGATTTTCGACATGTCTTCTACCTTCATGCCTCTTGTGGTGACTGCCGGAGTACCAATTCTCATCCCAGAAGTAACAAATGGGCTCTTAGTATCAAAAGGAACCATGTTTTTGTTAACAGTTATATCCGCTTTAATTAGCGCATTTTCAGCGTCTTTGCCTGTGATCCCCTTAGACTGTAAGTCTATTAGCATCAAATGGTTGTCAGTTCCTCCTGAAATAAGATTGTATCCCCTTTTTACGAATGCCTCAGCCATAGCAGCAGCGTTCTTTTTCACTTCTAGCATATAGGTCATGAATTCATCTGAAAGAGCTTCTCCAAAAGCAACAGCCTTAGCAGCTATGATATGCTCTAGTGGACCTCCTTGAGTGCCAGGAAATACGCCTGAATCTAGCAGAGAGCTAAGTTTCCTTACTACACCTTTGGGCGTGGTTATGCCCCAAGGGTTGTCTATATCGTCACGCACAAGAATCAAGCCGCCTCTAGGTCCTCTTAAAGTCTTATGGGTTGTTGTCGTTACTATATGGCAGTACTCCAGTGGGTCATTTAGGAG
>JABSPG010000808.1 GCA_013214445.1 Ekhidna sp.
AGCATTTTTGTAACGTTCATCAGTCAAATAGCGGCCGTATACATGGTATGAAACATCTATTCTAGCTGCTTGAGCTACTCGAGATAGGAACAGCTGCGACTTAATCAGTTCAATCTCCCCTGATATTTCGCTCCGCTCTTGCGTGTTAACCACATCTACAATTCCTAAAACATTTGCTTCACTTTCAAAATCAAGTTTGATAATTGATTCAGAACTGTAAATCGGCTTGGTATATCTAACATATAAATAAGCTGATGCAGCACCTAGGATAATGAACGCCAACATCCAGAACTTACTTCGCTTGAGAACATACCAGAACCTTTCCAGATCAAAAGATTCGAGAAAGTCCTTTTCCCCATCTACTGCATTTGCCGTCATCTGATTATCCGTCATAAATTCTGCACGACAACAATTAGGGTTAACACACTAGATATCAAGCTTAGGGCTGGAGAAACATCTCTCAAAGTTTCTAACCATGGCCTCCTCCATGGTTCGACATAGATAACATCTCCAGGAGAAACCAGCATGTTTGTCTTTTTCATTCCTGATATGGTAGCCAAATCAATTTGAAACACATCCTCACCACGAATAACCTTGATATTATGAGCTTTGGCGCCTAAATCTAGTCCCCCAGCCGTTGAGAGTACTTCTATAACGCTAGTGTTTTCATTTTGTAATGGCACCACCTGACCGCCTGGTGCACCTAAGACAAAAACCCTACGATTATTGACTTGGAGCTTTACAAAAGAATCTTTATAAACTTCATCAAATAGTTCGGCAATTAGGACCTCCGCTTCAAACATGGTCATACCTTCCAATTTGATATTTCCAATCATCGGAAATGCCACATACCCATCAGCTTGAATTATGTACTGAAATTGGTCTCTGAACATCCCTTGCTGCATACCTCCTTGCCCGACCATCAATTCCATATTTGGGTCTATCAACCTTTCACCATCATTAGTGAATACATCCAGCCTCAATAAGTCATTTGGGGCGAGTATGTAATTCGACTCCATTTCATTCTTGACTTGGGATAAATCGGACTCATTAAAATCATCATCCAGACGAAACATAATATCCTGCTTGTAGGCTTTGCAGCTACTTAAAATGACAATTAAAATCAGAAGTACTAAGCGGTTCACGGATAACTATTTATAGATCGTAAAAATAGGAGAAATATTCTAGGAAGACGGAATGAATTGTTGGATTAGTTGCTCATATTCCGACACTACTTTGTTTTCATCATATCGTTCTTCAACCAGCTTTCTAGAATTAAGGCCCATTTGTTCTCTGGCTTCATAGTCAAGCACCAAAAAATCCTTGATCTTTTCCTGCAGATCATGCGAGTTCTTTACTTCAAAAAGAAAACCATTGGAGTTATGATCTACAACCTCTTTACACCCAGGAACAGCAGAAGCTATGAGTGGACGTCCATGAGCAGCTCCTTCCAGCAACGTTCGTGAGGTACCCTCCCTATAAGAAGGCAAAACAACACAGTCATGCTTGCTGATTATGTTCGAAATCTCATTAGAATGCGTTTGATAATTGATCCACCCCTTTTTGATCCAAAGTTGGAGTTCGTCTTCTTCAATCGATCTAGCATGCTCCTTGTCAAAACGACCTACTAAAGAGAATTTGACCTTGGGATCATCAGCAAAGTACGAGGCTACCTCGGCATATTCTCGGACTCCCTTTTCAATAATCAATCTAGAAATCATTAGAAACTTCGTTACTCCATTGCGTTGAAGTGGCAAGGGCTTAAAAGCATTCAAATCAATTCCTGACCCTGGTAAAAGGCCAATCTTGTGTTTGGGAAGTCGTATTTTTGATGTGAAGAGCGTGAGATCTTGTTCATTTTGAAAAAAAATGTGAGATGCGAACCTAAATGCAAGCTTGTATAGTAGAAAAGCTAATCTCGCTGCTTT
>JABSPG010000809.1 GCA_013214445.1 Ekhidna sp.
AGTAGCTTTTCCATACAGTTCAGCCATTACCTTCCCTGGGTCGGTTCCCAATCCAAGTGGATGCGCATGATCTCTATAGGCTGTGATCCATTTGTCATCTTTCTCTAGTGCGGATATAGCTCCTGAGGCACAAGCCTCCTGCCCAATATACAGGTGACAAAAACCACGAATCTTCTGCTGGCCATAGAGCTGACCTGCCTTCTCTTCAAACCTCCTCATCAACTGCATGGAACGGAACCATTCCATGTATTGCTCCTGCGAAAATTCTTTCTCCTTCTTTGTTGTCTTCTTTGCTGCCATAGGACACCATTGTTTGTTTTACTTTGCTAAACAGGAAGCGAAAATACTGCAAAAACGATGATCCTAAAAAGTCTGGGGCTTACTCACTTTAAAAATCACCCGGAATCTTCATTTCAGTTTGGAGAAAGGATTAATTGCATCCTTGGAAAGAATGGAAAGGGCAAGACAAACCTGCTTGATGCCATTTACTATTTGTCATTTACAAAGAGCTCATTAGGAACCCAAGACAAACTTGCAATCTCGCATGAACAGCGTGCATTTACGCTATTTGGTCAATACAGTGATTTGACCATCGCGCTTCAGTTCGAAAGAGGAAAGGTGAAAACCTTAAAAATTGATAAGCAGACGCCTGAGCGATTGAGTGATGTTATTGGAAAAGTACCCCTTGTAATCGTGCTCCCAGACGACACTTCAATGATCAGAGAAGGAAGCGAGGAACGAAGAAAGTTCTTTGATGGCGCCCTTTCACAATTTGATGGCCAGTACCTAAGTGATCTACTTACTTACAATAAAATACTGAAACAGCGTAACAGCCTGTTGAAAACAGACGATCGCAGTGGGCCTAACCTCCAACTCTTAGATACATACGATGATCAACTAATTCCTCTAGCCAAAAAGATCTCAAGCAAAAGAGCTGAGATGCGTGAGGTATTTCTACCCTTCTTATTAGAGAATTACTCCGATCTTCATGAGGGGGGAGAAGCCCCTACTTTGAACTTCAAGAGCCACGTCGATGAACAATTCGCTGAAAAGTTTCGCCAAAGCAGGCAAAAGGACCTCATCATACAGCGTACACTTTTGGGATGTCATCGCGATGATTTTGAATTTGTACTTGATGGAGAATTAATCAAGAAGTTTGGGTCGCAAGGGCAACAAAAGACTTTCATCATTGCACTGAAGCTGGCTCTTTACGATTTCTTAACTGATAAACTTGATAAAAAGCCACTGTTATTGTTGGATGATATTTTTGACAAACTAGATGATAGCAGAATAGCACTATTGGTATCCCTGCTAAAAGACAGCAATCGGTTTCAGCAAATCTTTATCACTGATGCAAGAAAAGATCGAAGCAAAGAGTTATTTGAAGATGAAAAAGAAGTCAACTTTATTTACATTTAACTGATATGGCTCAAAAGTATGTCGTTCTGTTTTTAGTTTACATGATCTCATACTCCGCACAGAGCCAAGAAAAGATTAAAATGAATGCCGATTCTATCATTGACAACTTTATAGAAATCATTGGCGGGGATAAATGGAAAAACTTAGAATCTAGGATAGAAAAAGGGTTTGTCGAAAACCATCGGGATCAAGCATCAAACAATCCAATACCTCAAACTTCTACCAGAACTACCTATTACAAAGCACCTCACTACTTTCTGGAGTACAAAGATTCCTTTTTTCAAGGTAAGCTTGTACTGACCTATCAGCCAGAGTGCAATTGGTACTACAGTCAAAAGGTTCCCCTACTTTATTTCTTTGGGCCTGATCCGATAAAGTTCGAGTCTAAATTTCCGAGGACAGAATTACTAGAGGCGTTTAATCTCAAGGCGAAAGAGCAGGTCTACATTGTAGATAGCTTAGTTAGAGTCGATTTTCTTGACAAGAGGCGTAAGGATGGAGTCCTGTCA
>JABSPG010000810.1 GCA_013214445.1 Ekhidna sp.
AGACTCTACCTATCGCTTATTTTACGATACTGTAAAGGGTGGTGATTATCGATCAAGAGAAGCAAACGTTCATCGATTGGCCGAGGTTTCTACCAATATAATTGATCAATGTGTCGCACAAGGTGTCCCGTTTGCAAGAGACTATGGAGGTCTTTTAGACAATCGATCTTTTGGTGGAGTTCAGGTTTCGCGAACATTCTATGCTAAAGGACAGACTGGTCAACAACTTTTACTAGGCTGCTATTCAGCCATGTCAAGGCAGATTGGGAAAGGAAAAATCAAAATGTACAATCGTCATGAAATGATGGACATTGTCATTGTTGATGGAAAAGCACGAGGAATCATTGCTCGAAATCTTATTACCGGAGAGATTGAAAGACATTCAGCGCATGCTGTAGTTGTTGCTTCAGGAGGATATGGAAACGTCTTTTACCTCTCCACGAACGCGATGGGTTCGAATACATCAGCGGCGTGGAAGATTCACAAAAAAGGAGCCTTCTTTGCAAATCCTTGCTTCACGCAAATCCACCCAACATGCAACCCTCAGCATGGAGAACAACAGTCCAAATTAACCTTAATGTCAGAGTCGTTGAGAAATGACGGAAGAATTTGGGTGCCGGCCAAAAAAGAAGATGCGGAAGCAGTACGAGAAGGTAGGCTAAAGCCTGTGGATATCGCGGAAGGAGATAGAGACTATTACCTTGAGAGAAGATATCCATCTTTTGGAAACTTAACACCAAGAGATGTTGCTTCAAGGGCAGCTAAAGAAAGATGCGACGCTGGACATGGGGTCGTCAACAATGCTACAAATGAGGGGGTTTTCTTGGATTTCTCTTCAGCGATAATGAGATACGGAGCAGAAGAAGCTCACATTAAAGGCCTTCACAATCCTTCGCAGGATGAAATACGAGGATTGGGGGAAAAGATCGTTGAGACCAAGTATGGTAACCTTTTTGAAATGTATCAGAACATTACAGGTGACAACCCATACAAAACTCCGATGAAGATTTATCCTGCCGTTCATTATACTATGGGCGGTGTTTGGGTGGACTACAACTTAATGACCACTATACCTGGTTGCTACGCAATCGGTGAAGCTAACTTCTCAGATCATGGTGCAAATCGCCTAGGAGCCTCAGCATTAATGCAAGGTTTAGCAGATGGCTACTTTGTACTTCCATATACCATCGGGGATTACTTGGCTGATGACATCCGAACAGGAGAGATATCAACCGACAGCCCTGAATTTGATGCAGCGGAGAAAGCAGTTAAAGATCAGATTGAATTTTTCATAAACAATAAGGGCAAACATTCTGTAGATTATTTCCATAGAAAGCTTGGAAAAATCATGTGGAATAAGGTGGGGATGTCAAGAAACGAGGAAGGCTTGAAAGAGGCGATCCAAGAGATTAAAGAACTAAGGGAACAGTTCTGGAAAGAGGTTAATGTTCCTGGTGAGGCCAGTCGAATTAATAGCGAGCTTGAGAAAGCAGGTAGAGTTGCCGATTTTCTAGAGCTAGGTGAGCTATTCGCACGAGATGCACTCGAAAGGAATGAGTCATGCGGAGGGCACTTCAGAGAAGATCATCAATCAGAGGAAGGCGAAGCAGTGAGAGACGATGCACACTATGCACATGTATCAGCTTGGGAATACAAAGGTGAGCCTTCCGATGCAGAGTTGCACATGGAAAAACTCGTTTACGAAAATATTGAATTGAAAACCAGGTCCTATAAATAAAATATTATGTCAGCAGAAACAATGAATTTAACACTTAATGTCTGGAGACAAAACGGACCAGAGGATAAGGGAAGATTAGAGTCTTACAAGGTGGATAATATTTCTCCAGATAGTTCATTTTTGGAGATGATGGACATCTTAAATGAGCAGCTAATCAATGAAGGGAAAGAACCTGTAGAATTTGATCA
>JABSPG010000811.1 GCA_013214445.1 Ekhidna sp.
CATGGGCAGATTTCAACAGATCGTTCCCTCGCTGTTCCCACTCTTCATAATCTCCGAAGTAGTAAGGAAATAGGTTGATGGTATAACCTGTTAAGAACTGAAATTCTGGGTTCTCCCCAAATCTTTCAAAGCCAAGTTCCGCAAGCTCTTTTAATTTGGTGTCCAGTTCATTCTTCTGGATAAATTCAGCTAAGTCTAATGGGAAATGTTCAACGTTGATATACCACAAGTAGAAATAGAAGTACTTCCAATTATCGAAATCATTCAAGTCAAGCTTTTGATATTCGTGAAATGCTTGCTCATACTTCTGAGTTTCTTCGAGTTCTAATATTTGTGAAATTCTACTGTTCATTGAGTCTGCCAGCATGCTCTCCAACGCCTAACTATGGGTTTGTGTGCCCACAGCTGGCAAAAAGCACTAATCTAGCGGAAGTGCACCAGAAGCACAATGGTATCCACAAGGCGCTGCGTTCTGAAAGTAAAAATCCAGAACCACAGAAGTCTCCTGAAGCGATGAAGTTTCAGAAGGTGCACAGCAGCGGTCAAGTCCAACTGAAGCTGGCAAATATGCAGTTAGGCACATAACCGATAGTGCCTGTTATATATCCTTTAAACGTCCGTTTTAGGAGTTATGCGCTATTAGGAAGAATTGCACTAAAAAAAGTTGAAATGGCTTGATTTTACCATAGATATCGCCCAGATATGGCGCTGTGGCCTCCGAGCTTTATTAATTGCGATAAAAGTAGCTTATCTGCCGGTGCATTCAAAGTATCAGATAGGCACTGCGACATGAAGAGCAAAAACTCCCACGAGAAGAAGATGGTAGAAAGCACTTCAGTTTCTTGGCGGTAGATAAGCGGGATGTTAAGCAAATACATCACAGGCGGCTAAGTATGGCCATGCGCTATATCGCTTGTTGGAGTGCGTCTTTTATTCGATCCCTCCGTATTTGATAGTTCGGATGCTGTCAAGTTGAGTTAGTTCGAAAACTCCGTCGTTAAGGAGTTCGATCTTAGTAACTACCGAGTCAATTTCATAAGTTGTGCTGTCAGAGTAGTAATCAATAATCTCAGTAGTTCGGATTTCAAACCTTCGATATTCTTTCTCTGAAATCATGTTGGTGTACATTGATTGTTTTCCTACAATTTCTGTGTCACCTGCTTGTTCCAGAAGATCTGACCAAGAGTTAGAAACTGTTACTTTATCAACTAGGTCAAGTTCAGAGTTGATGGTTACCAAATGAAGTTTGAACCAGTCGTCAGCGTTCACTTTCAGAGTCAAAACTGCGAATTCATCCAATTGAGATTGAGTCGAATAAAGTTGAGCGGAATAAAGTCTTCCGTGATCATACAGATAGGGAACGAACTTGTCAGTCCAGCCAGAATATTGAGTTGAATCAAGGTTAAAAGTTGGATCGAGTTTATCAGTTACAGAAAGAGTTTGTTTGTTCGAAAATTTAGAGTTGAACTTAGGAAATACTATGGGTTCAGGTTTTGATTGAGTTTCAGGCTTGTCCTGTTGAGTTGTTTGTTCTTGAGTGTTATTAGCAGTGCAGGCAATCAAAGCTAAAAGAAGGATAATGTAATATGATTTTAGGTTCATCTGTGAGGTTCGGTAATGCACTCCAACGCCCAGATATGGCGCTGTGGCCTCCGAGCTTAATTAATTCCGATAAAAGTAGCTTATTTAACGGTGCATTCAAAGTTGCAAACTGGCACTGCGTTATACAGATAAAAAACTCCCACGAATAAGAAAGGGTAGAAAGCACATCACTTTCTTGGCGGCAGATAAACGGGATATTGGACAACTCGTGGCAGAAAACTAAGTAAGGCCATGCGCCATCATCGTTTGTTACCCACTGTTTCTCTTCTCCGATTGTTCCAAGCTGTATGAGTAGGCTAAATGCTTTTGGAGTTCGAGA
>JABSPG010000812.1 GCA_013214445.1 Ekhidna sp.
GGTTTACGGTTAGATCCACCACGGATACATCCGGAGTAGGTACCCTGAAAGCCATACCAGTAAGTTTTCCATTCAGTTCAGGAATTACTTTTCCTACTGCTTTAGCAGCTCCAGTGCTTGAAGGAATAATGTTTTGGTAAGCGCCACGACCACCTCTCCAATCTTTCATGGATGGACCGTCAACAGTTTTCTGAGTTGCTGTTGCTGCGTGAACAGTTGTCATCAGACCATCTTTGATTCCAAAGCTGTCATGAAGCACTTTAGCAATTGGAGCAAGGCAGTTTGTTGTACAAGAAGCATTAGAAACAAACTGCATATCAGAAGTGTACTTCTCTTCGTTTACGCCCATAACAAACATTGGAGTGTCATCCTTAGAAGGAGCAGACATCACAACTTTCTTTGCTCCAGCATCGATATGGCCTTGAGCTTTCTCTTTTGTAAGGAAAAGACCGGTCGATTCAACAACGTAATCTGCTTCAATATCTCCCCACTTTAAATCAGCAGGATTTCTTTCAGAAGTCACTCGGATTGTCTGACCATTCACGATCAAGTTTCCGTCTTTTACTTCCACTGTACCATTAAATCTACCATGAGTAGAATCATACTTTAACATGTAAGCGATGTAGTCCACATCTAGTAGGTCGTTGATACCAACTACCTGAAGATCTGATTTTTCCATCGCAACACGAAATACCAATCGACCGATTCGACCGAATCCATTTATACCGATTTTTGTAGCCATAATTGCTTTTGATTTGAAATTTTAGAGTGCAAAAATATAACCACTTTTCGGAGTAAAAAATTTCATTATAAAAAGCTTTTTTACCTCCTGTGGGCTTAGCAATCCGTTAGGAGTTTTAGCGCTTTCTTTTCCCTTTAATATTGATTAATATAGCAGGCTAAATAATTGAAAAATGAGATCTCTTAAACATTTACTTAGCCTAATTATCGTGGCGTCTCTTTTGATTTCTTGCGGAGGACAAGAAGAAGCAAAAAGCGACGAGTTGTCGCTTGACTATGAAAAGTATACTTTAGAAAACGGTTTAGATGTCATCCTCCATCAGGATGATTCAGATCCGATCGTTGCTGTTTCTATTTTGGTACACGTTGGTTCTAATAGGGAGAAACCTGGTAGAACTGGATTTGCTCACTTTTTTGAGCACATGCTCTTCCAGCGTTCTGAAAATGTACCTGATGGTGGTTTTTTTAAAAACATAGATGAGTGGGGAGGTACTTTCAATGGAGGTACCTGGACTGATGGAACCATCTACTACGAGGTTGTGCCAAAAGATGCATTAGAAAAGGTTCTTTGGATGGAATCGGATCGAATGGGATTCTTTATCAATGCAGTTTCTTTAGCTAGTCTGGAAGGGGAAAAGCCTGTGGTTCAGAATGAAAAAAGACAAAGGGTAGATAATCAACCCTACGGCCACACTCAAAGCGTAATCTTGAAAGCGCTATATCCGGAGGGACATCCTTACAACTGGACAGTTATCGGAGAACTAGAAGATTTGCAAGGTGCTACCTTGGATGATGTTAAAGAGTTTTATGAGCAGTGGTATGGACCCAACAATGCTACGCTTGTAATAGCTGGAGATATCAAGAGTGAAGAGGTTAAGGCCTTGATTGAGAAGTATTTTGGAGAAATCCCATCTAGGGGAATTGATACTCCAATGGACCCACAGCCAGTTCAGCTGGCTGAAACAAAGACCTTTTACTATGAGGACAACTTCGCACAGCTTCCGGAGATAAGGATGACTTTTCCTACCGTAGAGCAGTTTCATCCGGATCAGTGGGCTTTGGACGCACTTGGTCAGATTTTGTCTGATGGCAAGCGGGCAGTTCTGTACAAATCAGTAGTTGAAGTAGCAGAGGTTGCTCCGGGGGTATCTTCCTACAATAGTTCAAATGAGCTAGCCG
>JABSPG010000813.1 GCA_013214445.1 Ekhidna sp.
CATGTCGGTAGGAGCTACTTGCATCGCTACCCTTATTGCATTATTTAGTTTGCTTGAGTTCCCAACGATTTCGAAACGCTGCTTAATTGCCTGAACCTCCGAATCTATTTTAAAACTCATTGCAGTTTTCCAAATAGGGTAGCAGGTGTACAATCCGTCACCAAGACATTCACATATGAACCAGCCGCAACATCTCCTTCAAATATGATAACCTTATTTGCTGAGTTTCTCCCTTGCATTTGTTCCACTGACCGCTTGCTCTTTCCTTCGACAAGGACTTTGTAGGTTTTGCCAACATTAGCTTGGTTTCTTTCTAACGAAATCTCTCTTTGCTTTTCTATGATTTCCTGCAACCTTTTTTTCTTGATGTCCAATGGGATATCATCTGCATATTTTTTGGCCGCCAAGGTTCCGGGCCTTTCTGAATAAAAGAACATGTAAGAAAAGTCATACTTCACATAGTCCATAAGGGTAAGGGTGTCTCTGTGTTCTTCTTCAGTTTCAGAGCAAAACCCAGCTATCATGTCCGAACTGATCCCGCATTCATCTCCCAAAATCTCCCTGATTGCTTTGACTCGATTTATGTACCACTCACGACTATATGTTCTATTCATTAGCTCTAGGACGCGGGTATTTCCACTTTGTGCGGGTAAATGAATGTAGTTACAGATGTTCTCATACTTCTTCATGGTATGAAGAACTTCATCTGTTATATCTTTTGGATGAGAAGTGGAGAAGCGAACCCGTAAGTCCGGACTGACTTTCGCAACGAGTTCGATTAAGTTTGCGAAATTCACAATCTCGTCTACTCCATTCTTACGATTGAGTCTAGCTTTATTGTTTTCCTCGGCAGACCATTTGTAACTATCTACATTTTGGCCAAGTAAGGTCACCTCTCTATATCCTTTATTGAATAAATCCTGCACTTCTTGGACAATAGAATGAGGATCTCTACTTCTCTCACGTCCCCTTGTAAAAGGTACTACACAAAAAGAACACATGTTATCGCATCCTCTCATAATTGAGATGAAAGCAGTAACTCCATTTGAATTTAGCCTTACGGGAGAGATGTCTGCATATGTTTCTTCTCTAGATAAGAAGGTATTGATACCTTTTTCTCCTTCTTCAGCTTTTTTCACCAATTTTGGTAGATCACGATATGCATCAGGTCCAAGTACCAGATCCACAATCTTTTCTTCTTCAAGAAGCTTAGATTTCAGTCTTTCTGCCATGCAGCCGAGAACTCCCACCGTCACCTCTCTATTTTTCTTTTTGACTCCATTGAAGAAATTGAGTCTGTTTCGAACTGTCTGTTCAGCTTTTTCTCTTATTGAACAAGTATTGATAAGTATTACATCTGCATGTTCAGGAGATGAAGTAGTACCAAATCCTTCCTTTTTCAGAATTGAAGTAACTATTTCACTATCTGAGAAATTCATTTGGCAGCCATAGCTTTCGATGTATAGCTTTCTAACTGCAAGTGAATCGTCATCTTCAGTTGTTTTATATTCACAAGATTCTGACTGCTTTTTTTCCTCTTCCAGTAAATCTATATCCGCGATTAGTCCTTGCATTGAGCAAAGATAGGAGTGAAGTGACATTTTGTCAGCACTTATCCTCTTGAATTTGTCTAGCTTTAGCATAAAAAAATGGCTCACATTCAGGAAGTCAGAGGCAAAAACCCATCATTCGGAGATGATTGTTGGTTTGCTCCCAATAGTACGATTGTAGGAGAAGTCGAGATGGGCGATAACTGTACTGTTTGGTTTGGTGCTGTGGTTCGCGGAGATGTAAACTTTATTCGCATTGGGAACAATTCCAATATTCAGGATAATGTTACGATTCATGGCACTTATGAGAAATCAGGAACTACAATAGGAAATAATGTGTCAATAGGACATAATGCAGTAATACATGGA
>JABSPG010000814.1 GCA_013214445.1 Ekhidna sp.
TAATTTTATGTAAACCATTAATATTCAAGGAATCCCTTACCCCTTTTTAGCATTTCTACCAATCCTATTAGGTATCCGAAGCAGATAAGTTTGATCTAGATTTTTAAACTTAAAAACTAAACAATCATGGCTGTAGAAAAAGCAGTAGCCTCTGGAAGCTTAGTAGAAGTAGTGGACAGAGTACTAGACAAAGGCGTTGTAATAGACGCGTTCGCAAGAGTTTCTCTTGTAGGAATTGAACTATTAGCAGTTGAAGCAAGAGTAGTTGTTGCTTCAGTTGAAACTTACCTAAAATATGCTGAAGCTGTAGGATTAACAGCAAGAGCAGCATAGAAATCACAGTTGCGTGGGAATCCACGCAGCTGATTTTGTTTAATCTAAAGATCATCCAAAAATGATAGGCGAAATCCCAAGTCACATCGGTTCTAAGTTAGGAAATACATCTCAAGAAATTCCTAATGAGATCACTGAATCAATTGATACTCCATCAGTAGCTGGGAATGAATCAAAGGATGAGGAAATTCAGGCACCTACAAGTCTTAACACTGAAACTCATGATACTACTACGAAAAAAACAGAAGACAATAACCGCCCGAGCTCCAGAAAAAGAATTAAAAAAGCTCCCAAACGAAGAAGAAAAAATTCTGAGTCAACTTCCATACAAGAAGAAGGATTAGCAGATACTTCATCTTCAGCTAAAGAAGCAAATCCGGCAGATGAGAAATCTGTTCCCCCTGTAATGGAAGATACTTTATCCGGTCAAAAAGATGAAGTAGCGGCAGATTCTAAGCCCACCATTCAGAAAAAGACAAAAGAGAGCGGTGAAGAGCAAGTCCCTCTAAAAGAAAAAATCGTACCATCAGGAGGATTTAAATTGGAAGGTCAGGGAGAAGTTCATCAACCTGTAAAGACGGGCCAAAAATCATATTTAGATGAACTACGCGAGAACGAGCGTAGAAATAAGGAAGAACGAAAAGAATACCTAAAAAATCTCAGTAAAAAGACTAACTCCTTTCTCAAGCAAATACGAACGGAACGTGAAGAATGGCTAGAAAATTTTAAATCATAATGCAAACAAATACCACCATGCTCGACACCCGAATCCCCTTCGAAAACAGAACAGACCTTACATCAAGAGTTTCGCTATTCTTAAAATCTAAGAAGCAAAAGAATCGAGAGGTGATAAAGCTCCGGACTTTTAAGGAAACTAACATCACTTTTTTGCACCTGAAGAGCGAGTTTGATACAAGTAGAAAATACATAAAGGACTGTCTAAAGAATGAAGTATGGCAGGTGCTTCATGCAAGCAGAGATATCAGTGAGGAAGATTTTGGAAGTTATTTTATTGGTCTTAAAGGAGATTTATATAAATCATTCAAACGAGCAGAAATGAATATGCAAGATTCAATAGACAAACTCATTGAATCAACGTACAAAAGAAACATCACGCATATCAACAGTCTCAAAAAAGTGAATTCGATCGATAAGAAATTTCACCGATCCATTCGTGAAATGATCTTGTCAGAACTGTTTCAACTCATCACTGACGCTAAGAATGATAGACTGAATTTCATGCTCAAATTGAAGAGTGAAATCATCGACTTTGTAAAGGACTCAGGAAAGATCAAAAAAGAAAGAAGCGAACGATTTGGAAAAGAATTAAGAGCAGAAATATTTGCTATAACAAGATAAAGACATGGAAAAAGACACCCTATCACTGGTCGCTGAACCCAAAGAAGACTTTGTAGAAACAAGCTATATTGCTGACCTCACAGAACGAGCTATGAGCTACCTGAAGGCGGGGTTTCCCGTGCACTTCAGAGGACCAGCCGGTACCGGAAAAAGTACGCTAGCAAAACACTTAGCTGGTAAAATAGGCAGACCCATCACCTTGATTCATGGTGATGAAGAGATGA
>JABSPG010000815.1 GCA_013214445.1 Ekhidna sp.
GCTTGTCTGACGACGACTTCCTGAGACTCTACAAAAAACGGTGGAGTGTCGAGGAGTATCACAAAAGCCTCAAGCAAAACACGGCTATCGCTGCCTCTCCGACAAGGAAGGTTAACACGCAGAGCAATCATATCTTCTGCTCTGTGGTAGCTTATGTCAAGCTCGAAGCTATGAAGTTCAACACGGCTCTAAATCATTTTGCCATAAAGTCCAAGATATATCTAGCCTCCATAAAGGCTGCATACCAAGAACTAACAGAACTCAAATCTAAACACGCTACTGCGTAACATCAGTAACTACTTTATAACTCACTGGCTTTGCTTTATGCCCACCCCTCATTTAATACCTGAGTTCCTACTTCTTAAGGCAGGCAAAAATTCATTATTGTATCTTTGTTTGTTACTAACTACCCTGCTACTCTCATTCACTGCTTGGTAACGTGAACTTTATTTCGCTTGATTTTCTCGTATTCTTTGCTGCTTTTTTCTGCATATACTGGTTTGTTCTAAACAGAAAAACAACGGCACAAAATATACTTATCCTGGCAGCCAGTTATCTTTTCTACGGCTGGTGGGACTGGCGGTTTCTTATTCTCATATTTGTAAGCAGTCTGGTTGATTATTTGGTGGGTATTGGTTTATCCAAGTCTGCTGAAAAGAAAAACCGAAAAAGGCTGTTATACCTGAGTTTAGCGGTAAACTTAGGGTTACTAGGGTTCTTTAAATACTTTAACTTTTTTATAGAAAGCTTTGTAGAAGCCTTCAATGTAGCGGGAGGTTCTCTTGAGTTTAAGGCCCTAGAAGTTATTTTACCAGTAGGTATTAGCTTCTATACGCTACAAACCCTGAGCTACACCATAGATGTGTATGACCAGAAGATGCCAGCCACCAAAAACATCGTCAACTTTTTTGCATACGTAAGCTTTTTTCCGCAGCTGGTCGCAGGTCCTATAGAAAGAGCTATCAATCTGTTGCCACAATTTAAAAAGGAAAGACATTTTGACTATGATGCTGTAACAGACGGAGCCAGACAAGCTGCTTGGGGAATATTTAAGAAGATGATGGTAGCCAATCAAGTGAGCTCACACGTCTATCTGGTATATAATGTTCACCCTAATCACTCGGGCAGCACCCTCTTTATCAATGCATTTATAGGAGCTTTTTGGGTCTACTGTGACTTTTCTGCCTATTCTGATATAGCTATAGGTACGGCTCGTATGATAGGGTTCAAGCTGATGAAGAATTTTGACTATCCATTCTTCTCCAGAAATATCTCAGAGCTTTGGAGCAAATGGCATATCTCTCTCATTACCTGGTTTAGAGATTATGTAGTAAAAAGGCTCAAAGGTTTTAGTAAGCCCAAGCTTGTTCGAAACATTTTTATACTGACAGGTATCTGGCATGGGGCTAATTGGACATATATAGTCTGGGGGGGGTTACATGCCCTTTTCTTTGTGCCGATCATACTTACCAAAAAACGGAAAAAGTACAGAGGTGTAGTAGCTCAAAACAGTATTTTACCAAGCTGGCGGGAAGCTTACCAAATGATTAAGCTATGGACTATTTTCTCCATGCTCGCTTTTTTCTTTCAAGCAGATACTATTCGGGATGTCTTTATTCGCTACAAAAAGATATTTTCTCTATCTCTGTTTTCTATGCCACATTTACCACCATGGGAGGGCCTTGTAGGGATAGTCATTGTACTGGTGGTAGAATGGATACAAAGAAGAAAAAACCATGGTATGGAGCTTGACACTGCTAAGCTAAGCTCCCCCATCAGGTGGAGTATTTATGCATCCGTTATCCTTATTATACTCTTTTTTGGGAAAGTCAAAGGCGACTTTATTTATTTTCAGTTTTAAAACTGTATGAAAGTATTTATACTAAAATCTGCTATACTCTTTTTTTCTACAGT
>JABSPG010000816.1 GCA_013214445.1 Ekhidna sp.
AGATGCTTAGTACCTCAGCATGACACAAAAAAGCACCCTCGTCAGCATGACTGTTGGAGGTATAATTGTGGCGAGAACACTTAGCTTTGGTCCCCTCGAATTCAAGGATGTGTCTAATTCTCAGATTACCCTGAATGTATTTCAGGTTCTAGTTGCATCCTAATTCAAGGCTACTGAGAGATGCTTCGTACCTCAGCATGGCACCCTTCGATAAACTTAGGGTGACAATAAGGCAACTCAGGATTACTATTCAAAACGAGTGTCAGTCTGAGCTTGTCGAAGACTGGGTTTATCGCAGACGACATTGGGAACACCCTTCGACGAGCTCAGGGAGACATCAAAGACGGGCTCAGGGAGACTATTCAAAAGGACTCTGGGTCGGCAAAAAAGAAGCACAGGTAATCACGTCCAAAAGGACGTGTACTTTTGATCGAATGTACGTGTACTTCCGGCAGTGATAACGTCTTCATACTTTTAACATTTTTTAGCATTACACACACCTAATTGCATTCATTTTCGGAATGAATCTTGCTTCTATCTAAACATCTTAAGATTCGTCGGAAAGGACCCACCGACACCCGCAAGCGCAGACCAGACATGAAGTCTATTACCTACCGTTTCGGTCAGCAAAGCAACACACAGTTACACAATTATTGGTAAGAGCTTCGGCAGGCTATGCTACGCTTCTTGCTCCCAAGACACCCGGATAAGGACACTCGTATTCTTCGCTTGCACCGCAATAATTTTTTTTAATCTTTTAAACACAAATTATCATGAGTGTAAAATTCAGAACGCAAGCCAAAGGTCAGCCCGGAGTAGTTGGCGGTGGCGACATCAAGTATTATGCAACCATCGTGCGTGGAGACAAAGCGGATGTCCGTTCCATCATGGAGGAAATCTTCGAGCTAAACATCGCCCACCCGGGTGTGGTGCTCAGCGTGCTGGAAGGGTTCCTTTCCAGGGTAAACTATCACCTGATCAATGGGCGAGCCATTGAGCTGGGACAACTTGGATCGTTTTATCCTTCCATCAGCAGCACCGCATCGGAACTGTCAGATGAAGTGAATGCAACGAACATCCAGAAGTTCAAGGTGGTCTTTCGTCCAAGCAAGCTGCTGCGTAAGCGCATGTCACGAGTCGAATTCATCAAACTAGCCGATGAGTCTTCGGGAGCAACGAATTAGGAGTTGCCGCTCGATAACGCTACTGAGTTCCTGCAAACGGATAATTACTTCAGGCAATTAAGCATGCACATCTGCAGGAACTCTTTTCTTGATCTAGAGCTACTATTCACCCTTCGACA
Organism: Ekhidna sp.; assembly: GCA_013214445.1. Lineage (GTDB taxonomy): Bacteria > Bacteroidota > Bacteroidia > Cytophagales > Cyclobacteriaceae > Ekhidna. Next base: position 1,304 of record JABSPG010000816.1, read on the forward strand.
AGCTCAGGGCGACAGTGATAGACAGGCTCAGGGGGACAACAATCGAAAAGCTCAGGGTGAATGTAATTTAGGGTCAGGGTGCCAGGATTAAAAGATGCTTCGTACCTAGGTATAACACATAAAGTACCCTTGTCAGCATAACTTCTGGAAGTATAATTGCTGCGAGAACAATTAGTTTAAGTGTCACAGAATGCAAGGTTATTCCTAATTCTTAGGTTACCCTGAATTTATTTCCGGGTCTAGTTGCAGCCTCACTTAAAGCAATAAGAGATGCTTCGTGCCTCAGCATGATACGTAAAAGCATCCTTCGATAAACTCAGTGTGACTATTAAAAACGAGTGTCAGTCTGACCTCGTCGAAGACTGGGTTATCGCTGACGACAATCGAGCACCCTTCGACAAGCTCAGGGTGACAGTAATCGACGAGCTCAGGGTGCCATGGATTAACAGATGCTTTGTACCTCAGCATGACACATAGAAAACACCTTATTGGCATGACTACTGGAAGTATAATTGCTGCGAGAACAATTAGTTTAAGTGTCACAGAATGCAAGGTTATTCCTAATTCTCAGGTTACCCTGAATTTATTTCAGGGTCTAGTTGCATCCTCA
>JABSPG010000817.1 GCA_013214445.1 Ekhidna sp.
ACTCAGATCACATGGTCAGTTTGGGTGCTGAAGAAATTGGTAGAGATGAGTTTTTGCGATTTCTTGAGGTGAAATAGTTCATAAGTAAGACTATCACACACAATAAGTACTTTTTCATAATCTAAGAACCGACTGGTGGTGAAGTACATAACACAATGGTCAGATGAAACCTTCTACCTTTGATTGGATGAGTATACAATCAGTAGATGTTTGGTACAAAGATGCCAAGGTGTTCAATTGGAATGGTCATAGCATAGCCTATAAGACTGAAAAGAATAACAGGCCGTGGTTGTTATTGATACATGGTTTCCCAACTTCATCATACGACTGGTTCAAGATCTGGGAACTACTGAGTAAGGAATTCTCTCTTGTGGCATTGGATATGATTGGATTTGGATACTCGGATAAACCCAAAAATTATCCCTATTCAATCATAAGGCAATCAGATTTAGTGGAAGACTTTGTAAGCCATTTGGACATAAATGAATATCATCTGTTGTCACATGATTATGGAGATACTGTAGCCCAAGAGTTGGTTGCTCGAGATAATGAATCTGAAGGTAAGGCGAAAATAAGGTCAACTTGTTTATTGAATGGAGGCCTTTTTCCTGAATCTCATCGCCCGTTACTCATTCAAAAAATGTTGATGAGTCCCATTGGATTTATTCTTAGTAAGCTTCTGAATCAGAAAAAATTTGAAAAAAGCTTTGGCTCCATCTTTGGTGCTGAAACACAATTGAGCGACGAGGAACTTGAAGAATATTGGAAACTGGTTTCCCATAAGGGAGGCCATCAGATCGCCCATCTTCTGATCAGATACATGCGGGAAAGAGTGGTGAACAGGGAGAGGTGGGTTAGAGCGCTTCAGAACTATACTAACCCCCTTGGATTAATAAATGGTCTGTCAGATCCTATTTCAGGGCAAGTGATGGTGGATAGGTATAAAGAGATAATCTCTACTGATAATATATGGACGATGCAAGAAATAGGGCACTACCCTCAAGTTGAGGCTGCCGAAAAGGTGGTAGAGTGCTTTTATCAGTTTATTGAGGCTAACACCGCAGCGGATGCATAAGGGTTAAAAACCCTCAGCATAATTGTCACCTCGGGTGTAGTCGGCTCCACCTTCCAATTTCCCATCTTCCCGCACAAGGATGCAATCCATCCGACCCATGGAACCTCGGCGCTGAATTTGATGTCCGAGATCTTCTAGTCCTTTGATACTACTCTCTTCAATTTCTCTTTCTTCAATGATAATAATATCCGGAAGCCATTGACTGTGGGCACGTGTGGCATTTACAGCATCCTGCATACTCATGCCATGGTCAATCACGTTCATAATAACTTGGAAATTCGAGGTGATTATTGTAGAACCACCAGGTGTGCCAACAACCATTTTTAACATTCCATCTTTCTCAACGATCGTTGGAGTCATACTGCTAAGCATCCTTTTTTCAGGGACTATAGCATTTGCTTCGCCACCTACCAGTCCAAACTGATTTGGAACGCCGGGTTTTGCACTGAAGTCATCCATTTCATTATTCAAAAAGAATCCTGCCCCCTTGACATAAACTTTGCAGCCAAAAAATGAGTTTAGCGTCGTGGTGAGAGAAACGGCGTTACCTTCTGTGTCCACTACTGAAAAGTGAGTGGTCTCCACGCTTTCAATCACTTCCACAGCTCCTTCTTTAATGTCTTGCGAGCTGGACTTCTCACTTAATGATATAGAGGCAAACCTAGATTCATTATAGCTGGGATCTAACAACATCTCAACCGGTACATCATAGAAATCTGGATCTCCCAGATGAGTAGCTCTATCTGCATATACCCTTCTTTCCAGCTCTGTGAGAAGGTGAATGGTTTCTACGGTATTGTGTCCCATGCTTTGGAGATCATATTTTTCTGCTC
>JABSPG010000082.1 GCA_013214445.1 Ekhidna sp.
CTGCAGGTAAAGCGAATAGGCATGCATGTAAGTAGCTTCTAGAGCATACTCCGATCGGCCATAAATTTTCACAAATTCATTGAAATGGTGCGCACTTAGAATGTATTGCTTTTGATGAAAGTAGCTGTAAGAGAGGTAAAAATTTCCTAACTCAGCTTCTTCAGTTCCTCTAATGATTGGAAGGATATCTTCCAAAAGAAGGGTCGTTCGATGATAGTCTTCTTCTTCGTAGTATTCCAGAGCAGCATCATACTTTGTTTTCCAATCTCCACTTTTTTGAATTTTGCGAAACTTGCTGCATCCTACAATACTCACTGCAAGCGCTATCAACAAAACAATTCGAATTTCCCTCATAATTTTCCGATCGGTCGGCAAAACTAAGGAGTTCTATTCTAATCCCTAGCAGTGCGTATGTCTTTACCCCTTTCCTTTAAGGCTTTTTAACAAATTCTTTTGGAGGGGAGCATTCTGATTTATGTTACCTTTTTCCAAATCAACGTCAGCCGGAGGAATGAGTTTTGGATTTTGGATTTGCAATGTATCTATATCGATAGGGTCCTGCATAAGCAAATCTTCCAATGATGGTCGATCTGGTCCGCGCCAATTGAAGCCATCCAATTTCTGTATTTCTTCAGTAAGCTCATGCGGTGGAATAAACTTTGCTTCAGGTTGGATATAGAAAGAGATATTGTCTAGTTCCTCGTTTTTGAACCGGATCGTCATGTCACTGCAAAGAATTCGATTCATACCCAATGTGATAATATCATTGGGGTCCTCATCGTCCAAAACATAGTAGATGCTTTCACCATTCCCATTCACATAAATTCTGTTGATTTTTGATTCAATGAAATCGGCTTTCATAGTTCTGCCCTTGATTTGATTATAATTTTGGAGCGTATCCTCAGTGGTGAGAAAGGCGCGCTGTAGCAAGGACATGGTTTTGATTTCTTTCTCAGTCACCTCCATAATGACCGTGTCACCTTGTAGCTGATTTTTGAGATTCCAGAAGATCGGATCTTCATAGAAATACAATAGCGAATCCTGCAAAAAATAGGATGCTGAATCTGCAAGTCCTTGTAGGTTCTTTTTCCAAATTTTCACATTGTTATAAGCAAGTATTCTTTTCGCACTATCATATTTACTTTCAATAGATACTAAAGTGTCAGCGGAAACATAAAGTGTATCTCTACTAAGAAATCTTCTCATTAGTGCGTTTCCGTAAACCTTACTTATTCCATTTGCTTTGTCAGCATACCCGTCATCTCCAGTGATTACTACATCGTCATTCTTTGAGGTAAGACTCACGTTCCCTGTGGCGTCATAGTATTTTTTGATATCATCAAAGAAGAGCTGATCACCTTCCATGTAGTAGTCTGTGGTTTCTATGGTGCCGTCCACAAATTCTGATTGTTCAATCTTGGTACGAAATGTGCCTCCTTCTGCATGGAGAATGGATTCATCTTCGGTTATGATGGTCGTCTTGCCTTCTGTGATGGCGATTTTAGGGACGGTATTATATCTTAACGTATCAGACTTTAGCACATAGTCTGGCGCATCTAATACTACATCTTGATAAAAGAGAGCATACTTCTGAAGACCATAATAGTATCCAGAAATGCTGGTTAGTACATTTACTGAATCCTTTAGACGACCGCCATTGTAATACAAACCTATCTCGGTATCCATATTGTAGTCGAGAAATTCTGTGGTGAGTCGTTGATCTCCTTTGGTATAAATCACATTTTCTCTCAGCTTGGAAGTGCGATCTTGTCCATTATAGATCAGTCTCTTAGAGGTAATGGTCACTGAATCATCAACAATTTTCACATTACCAAAAGCCTCCATTACATTTTTGTCTACGTAATAGTAGGAGCTGTCGCAGTACATTGTGGATGTTTTTTGGGCAAAAACAACGTTCCCAATGAGTCGTCGGATTTTCTCTCCATCTTTACGAAATTCGAATAAATCTTCGGCTTTATACTTAATTCTATCTTTCTTTTGAGCGTCTACCGACCAAACACAAATTAGAGTAAGAAAAACAAATGTGGATATGACTAACTTCCGCATGCTGCAAAACTAACGTATCAGACGATGCATTCTTTACAAAAACAGTTCCATGATTTCATTCGCGATAATCGCTTAGTCGAGAGAAAGGAAAAAGTTTTATTGGGTATTAGTGGAGGTATGGATTCTATGGTTTTGGCCCATTTGTTTTTAGAGTCCGAAATTCCTTTTGCAATGGCTCATTGTAATTTTGGCTTAAGAGGTGAAGAATCTGATGGTGACAAGCAATTTGTTCTTGATTGGGCAGAGAAGCACCAGGTGAAGATTTACGTTCAACGTTTTACATTAGGATCAGGTTCTATTCAGCTAAACGCAAGACAGGCGAGATACGAATGGTTTCATTCCTTAGCAAAGGATTATAACCTTGCCAAGGTTGCTCTAGCTCATCATTTGAATGATTCTTTGGAGACTGTTTTGTTAAATCTAGCAAGGGGTACTGGTGTTCAAGGATTTAAAGGTATTTCTATTAAAAACGGTATTTTGATAAGGCCTCTATTATTTGCTGCTAGGAATCAACTTGAGCAGTATGCTGCTGAGAAAGGAATTGAGTGGCGAGAGGATTCCAGTAATGTAAAACTTGATTACAAGAGAAATCGAATCAGGCATAAAGTAGTTCCCCAGCTAGAGTTACTAAATCCATCCTTGCACCAAACTTTCCGGTTGACCTCTGAGAGAATTAGACTAGCAGATGAGATGATTCAAAATCAATGTGATGAAGTGATTTCGCGGTATCTAAGAGAAGGTGATGAGTCATTTACATTAAGAACAGACTGGATTTCAAAGCCGAGTGATCTGTTGATCTTAGCTAAGGTGTTAGAACGTTTTGATTTTAATTATCAGACAAGTAAGGAGATATTTCAATGTCTTCACAAGTCGGGTAAATTTTTCCCTTCCAATAATTGGCTCGCTTCAGTCGATCGAGGCTGTTTGATTTTTGTAAAAAATAGAGAGAGGCAGCTAGTGGAAGTTACAATTCCATGTGTTGGCCAATATTTGGTAGGATCAGCTGTTTTCACCATAGAGATAGTAGAATCTCATGAGATTGACTTTACGCTAGATGAGGTAGAATTCTTCGATTCTGAAAAGCTATTATTCCCTTTAAAAATTAGAAATTGGAAGGAGGGGGATCGGTTCAAACCATTAGGGATGAGAGGAGAGAAGAAGGTTAGTGATTTTTTGATTGATCAGAAGGTGCCATTACCAAAGAAAAAAGATGTTTTGATCCTAAAAGATCAAAATGAGATAGCTTGGGTGATCGATCACAGAATATCAAACACCTTCATGGTGCAAGACAGAAATAGTCAAGCGTTGAGAATATCAATTGATTCAAGTTTCGCGTAACATTTGTAGCATTCGGATCATCTACTGAGCATGTTAAAAATCATCCATACCTTCAAGGCGGCTTTTCACAATGCAAGAGCCAATATTTTTCATACATTGTTATCAGTACTAGGAATGGTTATCGGAGTAGGGGCATTGGTTTCTATTCTGTCATTGATTGATGGGATGGAAAAGTATGCGCATGATCAGATTTCTAAAACCACGTCCTTAGAAAGTGTGATGATTTCTACGGTAACGACACGAAAGGTTGATAATATAAACGTCAAAAAGACTGAGTATGGGTATTTCGATTACGATCGCTTCAAATTGTTGATGGAAAGCCTACCCAAGGCAAAGGGGTATATGAGATATCAGGAATCTGGGTTTGTGCCAATGGGTGACAGTGCCAGTAGGGGAGTGTTACTCACGGGTGTGGTTGACACATGGAGTGAGCGTTTCAATCAAGTTTCTGGTAGATACCTTTCAGAAGAAGACCTTCAAGATCAGAAGGAAAATGTTGTGGTTTCAGTGGAACTTGCTCGGGCAATGAACATCGATACCACTCTTTCATCAGATTTTGGTTCAATATCATTTAAGGGAACGGATTACAACATAGTGGGAGTGGTTGAATCAAAGTCTCAAAATCTGCAAATCTTTTGTCCAATCTCAGTGATCAAAAAAGAAAACCTTGTAGCAAAGCCCCCTTCGATCACGTTGATTGCTCCCTCTGTGGAGGAGGTTCCGGCGTTGGAGCAGGGAGTAAATACCTTTCTGAAGGATCACTTTGGGGATCAGTCAGAGGATTTTGATGTAGTTACCAATGGCTTCAGAGTAGAGCAAGCCAATCAAGGGTTTTTGATCTTTAGGATTATCATGGGGATGATTGTTGGGATTTCTGTGATCGTTGGCGGTATTGGAGTAATGAATGTTTTACTAATTTCAGTGACAGAGCGGACTGCCGAAATAGGAGTGAGAAAAGCGGTTGGAGCTAAGCGTAAAGACCTAATTGTTCAGTTTTTAGCTGAATCACTTAGTATCAGCTTTATCGGGAGCTTCCTAGGCTTAATTCTTGGTGTTTTGTTTACGATTGCTGCTGTGCCTATCGTAAAGTACTTTACCAAGATGCCTTTTGAAGCAGCATATACTAGCGATACGCTACTAGTGATTATGTTGGTCTCGATTGTTGTGGGTATCACATTTGGGACTTACCCTGCAATGAAGGCATCAAGGCTTGATCCTGTAGAGGCAATCAGAAGGGAGTAGCGTTTAATTGTCCCAAATGGGCAGTGTCATGAAGAAGGTGGTGCCATTTCCTAGCTCACTTTCGCATCTAATTTCTCCACCCATAGCATTTATATATTTCTGCGATATGGTTAATCCCAAACCAGTAGATTCCATGTCACCATTTTTTAGGGGCTTGAAGGTCTCGAACAAGTAGGTGAGATCCTCCTTGTCCATTCCAGGACCTTCATCTCTAATGAATAGCTCGTAGAAGCCGCTTTTCTTTTTGGCTCCCAAGTAAATGGTAGAACCTTCAGGTGAATACTTCACTGCATTGTAGAGCACATTTTCTATTGCTTGAGTCAAATAGATCTTATCCCCGCTAAGGAAAGAATCGTCAGGTATATCACTAAGGTCAAAGGAAATATTCTTATCAGCAGCCGTCAAGCTTTGTGATTGAACGTTGTTTTCGAGAACTTCTTGAACACTTAGTTTTTCTTCTACAACGTTGAGCTTTCTGCTCTCAATGGCACCAGCATCCAAAATCTTGTGCACCATATCTCGGTATCCGCCCGATGATTTTTTCAAGACACTTACTAAGTGGTTGAAATCATCCGGAAGTTTATCCTCGTACTGTTCTAAAATTTGAGACAAGGATGTTAAATCATTGATAGGTTTTTTGATGTCATGAGCTACCATGCTCATCATGAGATTTTTTTCTTTATTAACCGCAGCTAGATCTTCATTTTTTATCGCCAGTATCCTTCCTTGCTCCTGTATTTCTTCCTTTTGTTCATTTATTTGACGGTACTGCTCTGCTAACAATATATTCTTCTTTTTCTTCTGGCTGTATTGTACACAGAGAATTACGACAAATGACACAGTCAGAATTAGAATTACGATTAAGCCAAAACGGAGCAAGCGCTCTTTTTCCAGTTGCGTTTCTTGTTCGCGCAAGCTGATTTCATTCAGTTTTAGTTGTAGCCTCTGTCTTTCTGCACGCTCATTAGCTCTTGCTAGTGAATCCTGAGCTACCTGCAACCTCAGCATACTCAATTCTAATGCTTCATCCGATTTTGCTTTTTCACTAGCAATAGCAGCGACTTTTTGCCGAGATTCTGTCTCAATTTTTTCTGATTGCTCATCTCTTAAGAATCTGTCTACTGTCGAGTAGAGATCGAAGTATTCAATGGATTTTTCTGAGTTTCCTAATGCTTGATAGCATTCGTATAAAATCCCGTAGCATCGTTTGGTTAGATTGATGTTTTCAAGCTCTTGAGCATAATCAAGCGCTTCACTGGCAAAGTCAATGGCTTCCTGATTTTTTCCTAAACTTTGACTTACAGAGGCTGCATTGATAAGTCCAGAAAGTATGAAGTCTTTTTGCTTTAGTTCCTTAGCTAATTCTGTACCTTTTTTAAAGGCAGCAAGCGCTCCTTCATATTCTTCATTGTCTATCCTGACCAGTCCTAAATTGATATAGGCTGTTTTTATCCCGTTTTTATTCCCAACCTGTTGGTTGTATTCTATTGATTTTTGAAAGTAGTTGATGGCTTCATCATTCATTCTACTATTCCAGTAGATATAGGCCATTTTACCAGCAACACCTGCAGCATTGTCAAACTTTGAGTCATCTATGGCTTTTTTCAGTGCTTGCTCATATTGCTTAATCTGATTAGCGGCATCAGAATTTAGCTCCTGCGCAAACAGGAAAGAAGCACCTAAGAAAGCCAGCAGGAAAAATGTGGACTTAATCATGTCATAAAAATACTATCATTCTATGTAGAAAGAGATTTCTTGCTGATTTTCATTTCCAAGTTTGTCAATAACGGAAGCGTTGATCGTATACAAAGTGTTCTTCCGGAAGTTTTCGATTAGACTTCTGTATGGAAGCATACTTCCTCCATTTATTTGATAGCTGATCTTGTCTAGTCCTACACCTTTGTCTGTTGAAGAAAGGAATAAAACAACATGAGGGGGGTACACTGGGACCTTCTTCCCTTCCACTTCTTTCGATTTGCTACTGTTGATACTAAATCGGTTGAAGATCTCTGGTCCTTGATTGTCAACCATGAATATCATCGTTTCAGTGCTGGAGTTTGACAGGTTGTCATAGCCATTGTATGAAATCTTGTGAAAGCCATCTTTCTCTACGCTGAATGGCTCTGTATATGTTTCTGAGGAACCATTATCAATTTGGTAGTCTATTTCTTTAAAGCCTGATTCTGAGTCACTTCCTTTCAAACGAATCTTGGTGTCTTTGGAAATAAACAAGGTGTCCTGTACAGTATATGAAGGGCCTGCGACTGAATTACTTAAGCTCGGTCCGGCAAGATCCACATAGCTTATCGTGTTGTTTTTACCAGAAAATGCAGATGTGCGTTTTCGATTATTGACTTTATCTATCGCCATGACTTCAATGGAAAGATTGCCCGGTTCAGTGAGATAAAAAGGTGTGTCATATTTCTTGAATTCACCTCCGTTTATGGAGTAGGTGACCTCTTTTACACCTGCTTTATTATCCATTGATACAATCTTGAGCTTGGTTCTGCCAGAGTAGTATTCTTTGCCATTGGCAATGAAAGTATTACCAATAACCTCATCAATGACTCTCGGAGCTGATTTGTCAAGAAAGAAATTGTAGGTTCTTTTTTCCTCATTGTTATCAACGTCATCCACCGCGAAATAAGTAAGCGTATGCTCCCCTTCGCTTAGTCCAGAAATGGTAATGTCTCTTGAGTAGCTATATGTTCTTCCTTCATCAATGCTGTAAAATATTTTACTTTTTTCTGCTAGGTTATCCTTTGCTTCAAGACTAATGGTGGATCTACTGGATAATACATCCTCAATTTTGTCTCCAGCTACAGCCATGGAGCTCACAGGAGGCGAGTTGTCTATTGAAATAGTGGATGATGAAACTTCTTCGACGTTTCCAACATTGTCAACGGCATAGTATTTCAAAGTTGTTACAGCCTCATCGGCTAGTTTAATTCCATTTTGATACTTCGTGAATGAGCCGTTGTTTAGGGAATAATAGATGTCTGCTACTCCCGCAGTTTGGTCAGTAGCCGACAGGGTAATTTCTCCCCCTTTCATGAAGACAGTCCCTTCTTTAGTGTAAAGCTTATCTGCGTTGTAATCGATTGTTGTTTTGGGAGCTTGGCTGTCAGCCCATAGCTCAAAAATTACTTCAGCTTTAGGGGAAGCAATTTTTTTGGTTTCAGGATCTACTTGCCATGGAGATCGAATGGTATTGTAACCCTCTGAATCTAAATACATTGGACTGCTGTATTTTGGTTCTTTACCTTCCAAAATTTCACTGTCTGCACCTTCCCGATCTGAGGAAACACTGAGATAGACAGGTAACGCTTTGTTTACATATACTTTTCCTTCAGAGTTTTTGTAAATCTTTTTCTCATGGTCATTTTGCGCAACAAGTTGAAGTGAGAACGTGGTTAAAACCAGCAAAGTTGTAATCCTAAGGCTCATGGTTGATGGTTGGTAAAGGGTTGTGTAAAATTTCTGTACACTAATATACACAGTTTTCAACCTATTCCCTTTCAATATAGACGATTAACAAAGTGCAGTCGATTAATGAGGGTATAAAACGATGAATAGGCCTTTAGGAAGATAGTATTTCTTTCACTCTGCCTACTATGCTATCCTCAAGCATCACCTTGATTCCATGTGGGTGTGTTGCAGACTTGGTTAAAATTCGCTTCACAATGCCCTCCGTCAACTCACCGGTGCGCTGATGGTGTTTTTGCACAACCGCTACCTCAGATCCGATTTGAATACTACTTCTATTTTGTCCGTTCATTACTTACGCATCGCCATCTGAATCAGCTTAAATACTGAAAATACAACCCATACAAAATTTACTGCAACAAAAGGGAAAGCTCCGTTTATAAAAGCATTATACAGCAGTAGGAGAGATCCAATTAAATTGAGCAGAAGGTATACGTTTGATTCGGCTTGAATCTTCTGAAAGATGTTTAACGCAAAGCCTAGTAACAAGCACCCTGCCCCTAGCCATCCAATCAATTCTAATGTTGACATGCTGAAACTATTGAGTGACTAAAGTAGGGTGCTTTTTTCAAAAATGTTGGCTAATCGTCTTTGAGATACTTTACTGGGTTTGTCTTAGTTGCCTTAAAAACCTGCATTACTATAGCTGTTAGTGCGATAGAGGCTGTAATGAAGAAAGTAAAACTAATTGCAGATATTCCAAATTGTACATGGTTGGGGTAGGACTCCAGCCACCTATTAATGAAGATGTTTCCTATTAAAAGTCCTGCAGATATTCCAAAAAAAATGATTAGTATGAATTTTTTTGTGAAGACCGTGTACAGATTGCCGGAGGAAGCTCCAGGCACTTTTCTTATACTTATTTCCTTCAATCGTTGATTTAATTGTAACCCTACTATTCCAATCAATCCCATCGCAGCAAGAAAGATAGAAACCATACATCCTGTTGCAAGAAGTTTCATCATTCTTTGTTCCTGCATATAGGCTCGCAGATAGACATCTTCTAGAAAGCTAAATTCAAAAGGGAAAGGATCGAAATGCTTTGCCCAGATTGACTCAAACTTCTCCTGATCAAAAGTGGTGCCCTCGCTTAGCTTCAAATAAACGGACTGGAGCGGGTATGCAGGAGCTTTGTAAATCACCAATGGATCAACTGTGCTTTTCGCAGATCGGAAATAATAGTCCTCCACTACTCCAATAATGGTTGGGTTTTTAAGATCACCGTAATCAAATGGAACGATTTGTCCAATAGGATCTTCTAAGCCACTTTTTCTTACAAACGCTTCGTTCACCAGAATTGCCTGACTTTCGTCTGAGGCCATTTCTGGGTCGAAATTCCTGCCTTTCAAGATGATAATGTCGAGAAGCCCCATCAAATCATGGGAGATTCTAAGGTGTTTTACATCAAATTGATTATCACCTTTCATCCGATTTCCGTTATAGCTAGATATCGCAGATACATTTGCCACTTCGGGCATTTGCGAAAGATCTTGAACAAATCTAGAGATCTTGCTCTCGTCTGCTTGTATGTAGTCCATGTAGATCACGTCGTTGAAATCTACTTTGGTGTCAAACTTTGTTAAGTACTTTATTTGATCATTCGTTGCGATCATGCCAGCCACCAAAATCGTGGCTATAATAAATTGAATTCCTAGTAACGATTGTGTGATCCATTTACCAGATTTAATTCTTTGCTCGCCCTTCAAGCTTTTGATAATTTCAAATCTTGACAGCACGGCGGCAGGATAGATTCCACTGATAAATGCTACCGCAATCAAGATGGCTAAGGCTCCTAACATGAATTTGATATCAAAGATATAGCCGACAGAATAGGACTTTCTTACAAAAGCGGAGAAGCCAGGTAAGAGAATTACCATATTTATTAGTGCGATAATTCCAGCCAGTGCGGTTGAAATGAATGATTCAGTGATTAGCTGACTGAAAATACTTCTTTTTTCAGCGCCTATTACTTTGCGAAGTGCGACTTCACGTGCTCTACTTATCTATAAGGAGATATTGAAGTTTGCGTAGTTGATCATCGATATGATTAGGCAAAAGATGCCTATTCCAAGGAATAGTTTGATCATCTGTGTGTTGCCTCCTCTGGAGATTCCATTATAATGACCATAGCTTTCATTGAGGTGAATATCTGAGACAGGTTGAAGTTTGATTTTTACAGATCCGTCTTCCTTATCCGGATAATTCTCCTGATGGATTGCATTCATTTTTTCTAGCACATGATCAATTGAAGCTGGATCTCGTAGTTTCACCAGTGAATTCATGTTGATATCAAACCACGAGGTAAGTCTTCGCTCCGGAGCATTGGCTAGATAGTTGGTATAGGATATGAATAGGTCCGATCGAATGGAGGTATTATCCGGTATGTCTTGGTATACTCCTCGGATGATAAAATCCTCAAGATTTTCATTCCTAATTAGCGAGAGTATAGAGCCAACTGCTTTACCTCTAAGGTCTAACTTTCCAGCCAAACTCTCTGATATGACAATGTCATTTGGCTGGTCAAAAGTAGCAGCTGTACCCTCCAAGAAGTGGAGGTCTAAATACTTGATCATCTCAAGATCTGCCATTATCAGATATTGTTCAATACCTTCTTCATCTTTTTTGATCAGTCCAAAGTCTGATTTAAATCTGGCAACCCCTTCTATTTCAGGAATTTTGTCTTTGAAATGTACAGACATGGAATTTGAACTGCCCCCAATTGGATTGATGTCATCTCCACGTTTAAAATCAGAAACGATGCGATAAAGTCGATCGTGATCTGGTAAGTGTTTGTCAAAGCTTGTTTCGTCATTTGCATACAGATATGCCAGCCAGCAAAACGATAAGCCTAACGAAAGTCCCAAAATGTTCAAGGTGGAGTATACTTTGTGTTTCTTGATAAATCGCCAGCCGGTTTTTATATAGTTGCGGTACATCATAAGGTATTGATTTATGTGATGTGTAGGTTTTAATGTGGTCAATCGGATGGACCTAAATGCTTCCCAGATGAAAAGAAGCTTAGCTTTTCGCAAGCCTTTAGTTTTCGCACGCCATAGAAACGCCTCATGAAGATCTCCTTGGATTTCTTCTGAATCATGTGCGGTACAAAGCTTATCAATCAGCCAGTCGGCCCATTTGGGAGGATTAGAGTTTGACATATTGCATAGAGGGTTTGATAACCTCTTTCCAGAGTTTAGATTTTGCTTCGTTTAGTTCACTTACTAGGTTGTATGCGGTTGGAGTGGCCCAGTAAATTCGTTTTCTTCTTCCCCCTCTCTCTGAAGTAGGCTCACCAAATTCGGATCTGACCCAGCCCTTTTTTTCCATTCTTTTCAACACCACATGTATGGCGGGTATGGA
>JABSPG010000818.1 GCA_013214445.1 Ekhidna sp.
CATTGGAAACATAATGCTTCTACTGGGAGTCATTTATTTGTTTGACTTCTTAACATTAGGAGCTTTAAAGAAGATCAAGAACAAGTGGTTTGCTAATATCTACTACCCCATTTATCGATTTTTTGGATGGGTAACCTTCGCTGGAGTGTACAGGGGAATCTATTATTCACTAATTCAATATGCGAGTAAGAAGGTCATGATGTTTATAACTCCAATTTATATAATTGGAGCACTTTGGCTTCTTAATCAAGGATATAGTGCGCATACACTTTTTCCCGAGAACGGAGGCTATCGCCTACAAGATGAGTTGATTGGGATTGAAAACTACCAAGATGAATTTGTAGACCGAATGATTATTAGAAGTTCTTTTATTGAGTCTTTTATCGTGCCTGCAGATCAAAATTTCATCAAATATCATATTCCATTAACTGAGAGTTTGGAGGATAGTCTAATAAATAGATGTCATAGGGTTGCTCCCTTTAATGAGCGCGGGATTCATTGGCGAAAGTGGGTTCAGACAAATTATAATCAAGTTGAATATGACAGCTCATTCAATTATCACCAAAATGCAGAAAATATCTTAAACTGTATCTCCGAGCGAATTTCTATCTCAATTGATTCATTGACTTACCCTGAAAAAAAATTCTATTTTGGTAAGGTATCCCAACCAACTGACTATGCTGTTTTAATTACAGTATTAGACGCCAGTAGTATTCCCAGGGGCAATCACAATTTAGTAATCGAGTCAAAGTTGTTCGGGGATGATCTGATTATTCCGTTCTGGAGAGATTAAGATTTACTTGTTGATGGTCTTTTCTTATCAAATCAAAGTCTTAGTTGTTCGTCAACCTCTCTTGCTTATGCTTCCCTGCACATTTTTGGTGGTGAATGACCCAGATCCATCGCTTCTTACAATTACATCTTCAGAAACTGTGTCGACATAAATACCTCCAGAAGTATCGGAGATAGTTACATTGCCCTCGATCGACACCAAAGACATGTCTCCCGACGTATCTTTTACTTTCGAATCTCCTCCAATATTTCTGACATCAATCCCACCAGAAGTGTCATCTATTGCTAATGCACCTCTTAGATTTAGCACGTTAATTTCTCCAGAGGTGTCATCTATTTCAGTATCCCCGCTTATGTCTTGCAAGTAAATCCCACCGGAAGAATCAACGATCTTAACTGTTTTGTCCTCTCCTCCTGACTTGTTAATGTTGTTTAGTCTGATGTCCCCAGAATTATCACTGATGATCAAATTTCCCTCAAGTCCATTTATCTTGATTCCTCCTGAAGCATCCCTTAGCTTCAAATTATTTGCTAAATCTTGAATCAACAAATCACCAGACCTATCCTCTATTTTCAATTGCAGATTTTCTGGTACGTACACTTTTATATTGATCTTTCGCTCAGGAGATGAGAAAAAACCTCCTCCTACCTCTGAGTTGTCATCATCATAGTCAAACTTACTTACCAGCCTTATTTGGTCCCCTCTCTCTTCAATGTATAGCTCTATGTCCCTTAGCTCCTTTTCTATGCGTTTGCTATTTTTCACAGATAAGACGATTTCGGCTTTCGCCCTAAGCGTGTTATCCTTGGATTGAACAATGTCTGCAAAACCTGCCCCAAGATCTAAAAATATGCTGCTAGAAGGTGTCGTTTTAGTCATCAGCTTGGCTTCAGCTGCATATTGCGAATAAACAAGACTGTTATTCTCGGTTTTTTCAAAAACAAGTTGGTCTATGTCAACTGATTTTTGGGCGATGAGATTAGATACAACGAGAAGAGTAAGGATTGGGAATGTATACTTTTTCATTCGTATTGGATTGTCTGTTTTTGAGTTAGATGACTAATCTTTCATATAGGTTGCTTTGCGTCAGTTTTTTTTATCAGGAGCAACCCT
>JABSPG010000819.1 GCA_013214445.1 Ekhidna sp.
TCGGGAAGGGAGAAGTATTAAGATTTAGCTTTGAGACTGCAAAAACACAAACCTACAAGCTTTCTGTTATGGGAGTAGACCCGCCGCGTAAAAAGAACGATTTTGAGATTCAGATCATATTAGATGATAAAAGTCTTTCAGCCACCTCAAAATCGACTGTCAGACATAAATTCGAAGATCATAATGTAGGAGAGATATTAGTGGAGAAGGGATTGCATACGATAGAAATTTCATTTTCTCGCGAAGAAGCGCTTGATTTTCTGTTTGAAAAACTCGTGCTGGTACCAAACTGATCGGATTCAGGATCTCAAGGGATCAAGAGGTAGAAAGTAATTAGATTGAACCCAATTTACACCAGAAAGAACCAACAAGACTGATCCACTAGGGACGGAAAAACTACTTTTGACTGATAACTTTTGGTTCGTTATGAAGCTAAATCAGTCCCTTTTAATTGGTGGTATTTTTTTTATTCTGGGATGCCAGTCTCAAGTTGAAAAGCAAGAAGAGGCTTCCTCAGCAAATGGAGATACTCCAAACTTCGTTATCATATTTTGCGATGATCTAGGTTACGGAGATTTAGGAGTCTACGGAAATGAGTTAATCAAAACTCCTAATCTTGATCAAATGGCAGCTGAGGGAATGCGGTTTACTGATTTTTATAGCGCCAACCCTGTCTGTAGCCCCTCTAGGGCCGGACTCCTAACAGGTCGATATCCAGTCAGGATGGGAATTAACAAAGTGTTTTTCCCGCAAAGCTGGACGGGTATGTCTCCTGAGGAGGTGACCATAGCTGAAATGCTTAAACAGAAAGACTATGCCACTGGCATTGTAGGAAAATGGCACTTGGGCCATCACCATAAGTATTTACCTCTTCAGCAAGGCTTTGATTCCTACTTTGGTATCCCATATAGCAACGACATGGAGGCCGTGGTGTATATGCGTGGGAATGATGTGGTACAAGAAGATGTAGATCAACGCTATACTACCAAGACGTATACCGAGGAGTCTTTGGCGTTTATTGAAGAAAACAAAGACAGACCATTTTTCTTGTATCTCGCCCATTCCATGCCGCATGTTCCATTATATGCCTCTGAAAATTTTGAAGGGAAATCTAAGGCAGGTCTCTATGGGGATGTCATCGAGGAGATTGATTGGAGTACAGGTGAAGTTCTAAAGAAATTGGATGAGCTGGGGATTGGAGAAAATACGATGGTACTTTTCACAAGTGACAATGGTCCGTGGCTTGTTTTTGGACCGGAAGGAGGATCTGCAGGTCCGTTAAGAGAAGGGAAGCAGTATACATTCGAAGGGGGTATGCGGGTCCCGGGAATTGTGAGATGGCCAGGCAAAGTCCCAGCAGGGGTCACTTCTAGTGATCTGGTTTCTACATTGGATATGCTCCCGACCATTGCTGCACTTACACAATCAGATTTGCCATCCGACCGAGTAATCGATGGGATGGACATTACAGATCATCTGTTTGATCAAAAATCCTTGGGGGATCGAGAGTTAGCCTTTTACATGGATGGACAGTATAGAGCCTATCGATCAGGGGACTGGAAGGTAAAAATGCCCTTCAAAGGATCGAAAAGAAGATGGTATAGCGAGGGCGTACCCGCACATGACACCTTGCTTTTTAACCTTGCAGAAGACATTGGTGAGGAAAATAATTTGGTGAAAACCAACCCAGCTAAGCTCAAGGAAATGGTGGCAATGATGCAGGATTTTGAGGCTTCATTAGGTGATCTTCCTCCAACGCTAAGGATTCGACAAAAAGCAGACAACAGTCACAAAGAGAAACAAAAGAAATGGTTAGAAGAGAGCAATTCAAAAGAATAGATATGATCAACAGTACTTTACAAATAGCCTTTTTGGTGGTTTTTGTGTTTTTTGGTGTCCT
>JABSPG010000820.1 GCA_013214445.1 Ekhidna sp.
GTGTTTTTCATTCAGCAATTCTCTCAAAAGCTTTTTAGCTTTAAATAACTGTGACTTTGACGTCCCTACAGAAATACTCAGTTTCTCTGCGATCTCTTGATGACTGTAGCCCTCCACCTCATAGAGATTAAATACAGTCCGGTACCCCACTGGGATCGATCGGATGAGTTCCAGTAGATCTGCAGCCTCTAAGTCCGATAGTGGAGAGAGTTCAATCTCTTTTTCAAACTCTTCATTGATCGCCATGATCTGGATATCCCTATTCTTTCTGAGCTTCATTAAGCTCTCATTTACCATTATGCGTTTTACCCATCCAAAAAATGCTTGATCATTTTCATAGACAAACTTTCCGAGGTTCTTGAATACCTTAAAAAAACCTTCTAGAAGCACATCTTCAGCATCTTCCTGATTCTTCATATATCTCAAACAAATCCCCATCATGGGAGCACTCAGCTGCTTGTACAAAAGCTGCTGCGCATTTCGATCACCTGACCTGCTTTCTTGTATGAGATGTTGTATTGTCAACTAATGCTCTTTTGATGATAGAATGAAGATGTGAATCATATGGTTGCCTGTATAGCAATAAAATACAGAAAAAAATAAGTCATAAAAAAAAGCCACTCAGATTTCTCTGAACGGCTTTCCTTCTTTTAGATGTCTTGAGACTTACTCGGCGAATACTTTTTCAACGAGTACGTTCACCTTGTTATTCATCACTTCTACTACTCCACCTTCTACCAAAATCCGAACTTCTTCCTTCTTTTCTGGTGTGTATCTGATGTCACCTTTACCTAAGGTAGAAACCATAGCGGCGTGGTTATTCAATAACTGAAAAGAACCATCGCTACCAGGGAATGAAGCATTTGTAACTTCCCCTTCAAATACTTTTTCGTCTGGAGTAACTATCTCTAAAAACATACTATATCCTTTAAACTTACGCGTTAGCTTCAGCCATTAGCTTCTCGCCTTTCTCAATTGCTTGATCTATAGTTCCCACGAGGTTAAATGCCGCCTCTGGAAGGTGATCTAACTCTCCATCCATGATCATGTTGAACCCTTTGATTGTGTCTTTGATATCGACAAGCACTCCTTGAAGACCGGTAAACTGCTCTGCCACGTGGAAAGGTTGAGAAAGGAATCTCTGAACCCTTCTTGCTCTGTGTACTACTTCCTTATCTTCATCAGAAAGTTCATCCATACCTAGAATAGCAATAATGTCTTGTAGCTCTTTGTATCGCTGAAGAATTTCTTTCACTCGCTGTGCACAGTTGTAGTGATCATCCCCCAAGATATCTGCACTCAAAATCCTTGAAGTGGAATCCAAAGGATCCACCGCTGGATAAATACCAAGCTCAGCAATCTTTCTTGAAAGAACAGTAGTTGCATCCAAGTGAGAGAATGTTGTAGCTGGAGCTGGATCTGTCAAGTCATCCGCAGGTACGTAAACAGCTTGCACTGAAGTAATCGAGCCTCGCTTAGTTGAAGTAATTCGCTCCTGCATCAATCCCATTTCTGTTGCCAAAGTAGGTTGGTAACCCACCGCAGAAGGCATACGACCTAGCAGTGCAGATACCTCTGAACCCGCTTGAGTAAATCGGAATATATTATCAACAAAGAAAAGGATATCCTTACCTTTTCCTTCTCCATCACCGTCTCTGTAGTGTTCAGCAACAGTCAAACCAGATAGCGCCACTCTTGCTCTCGCTCCAGGAGGTTCATTCATCTGACCAAACACAAATGTTGCTTTTGAATCTTTAAGTTTTTCCTTATCTACTTTAGACAAGTCCCATCCACCTGCTTCCATTGATTCTTTGAACTCAGGACCGTAATCAACGATCCCAGCTTCGATCATTTCACGAAGCAGATCATTTCCTTCTCTAGTTCGCTCACCCACTCCA
>JABSPG010000821.1 GCA_013214445.1 Ekhidna sp.
ATCCTTAGGTATCCTCTTTTCTGCATCGATATACATTTGGGATTTTCTCATCCCTAGCCTATTTCCAAAATCTTTTAAAAAGTGGACCCTAGGCCGTGCCGTACTCTGGTATTCCTTTATGATTCTTTTTGTAGGCGCCTTGATGTTTTTGTACAAAAGCTATCTGGGCGGATTTTCAGATTTCACGTTTAAAGAATATCTTTTTGTCTGTGGAAGGGTCTTTTTGATCAGCGTCACAGTTTCCTTTTTTGTGGTCGGAATCATCAATTATTTTCGGAATGACAAGATTTCTTCGATCGCTTCCAATGAAAGCTGTCTTGTAAAAGCGCCGAATGATAAGGAAATCCTGCTCTATTTCAACGAAATCCTTTACATCGAAAGTGACGAGAACTATGTGGATATCCACTTGATGATAAATGGGGAGCGCAGAAAAGAGATACTTCGTTCAAGCTTAAAAGGTATTGAAGATCAATTGGTATATGCACTCTCACCAATATACAGATGTCACCGAAAATACCTCATCAATTTCCAATACTTTGAGGTGCTGGACGCGAATACCCGAAGTATGACCATTCAGTTAAAGGAAGGAGGAATTACCATTCCTGTCTCGAAGCAATATGTACCTCAAATCAGCAAACTGCTGATCAACCGTCACTAATACCTGTTCATCCATCACAAAATGCGTTTTCTGGCAACATGAAGCGTAAATGGATCCGTTGCTTTGAGCATTGAATCATCTAAAACTTAAGCGTTTGGGCAGCATAACCTCAAATGCTTTTTCGATAATTCAAAAGGTCAAACAAAATCAGGTTCCTATGACAATCTTCACAAGCTATTTTAAAACAGGATTACGAAACTTCCTTCGAAATAAAATAACATCCACAATCAATGTGATTGGATTGGCCACTTCCATCAGCATCGGTATCGCTGTGTATTTGCTTATTGATCAGCAATTGAGGCTCGATGAATTTCATCCTGAAGTTGAAAAAATCTATGCGGTACAATCGGTGATTGCCTGGGAAGGCAGAGAAGAGATTTGGTCGAGAACTCCTCAGATGCTCGGCAGAGTGCTTGCTGAAGACTTTCCACAAGTAACCCATTCGGCACGTGTACATGTGAAATCTTCTATTGTAAGACATCAAGACAAGATCTTCTCTGAGCTGCTGACCTTCATAGACCATGACTATTTTGAGATATTCGATTTTCCCTTAAAAGCCGGTAGTCAAAACCTAGGGCTGAATCAAGTGATCATCAGTAGCAATATGGCGCTCAAATATTTCAAGGATGAAGATCCAATGGGCAAGACATTCCGAATCATCGTGAATGAACAACCTTACGTTTTTGAAGTTTCAGGGGTTGCTCAAAAATTTCCACAGACGGCCTCTTTTGAGTTTGAATTTGCTGTGTCCATTGATCATTTACCTGCTATGCTTTCAAATGATCTCAACAGCTGGAGAAATGTAAACGAAGCATCTCTTTTTACCTTCATCAAACTAAACGAACCCCAGAGCATTGAATTGATCAAATCGAACATGGACGGTTATCTCAAAGAGGTCAACAGAGCCAATCCGGAGTGGACCCTTGAGGCATTTCAGTTCGAGCCTCTCTCTTCTGCAGCCGAAAACTCTCAGTTTACCAAGGGCTGCTACGCTTGCGGCAGTACTCCGCAGGTCTTGTTCACTTTTGCGATCATCAGCGTGCTGCTATTCGCTTCTGCCTGCTTCAATTACATCAATATCGCCGTGGCTTCTTCCGGTAAGCGACTAAAAGAAATTGCCTTGCGCAAGGTGATTGGCAGTAATAGGCGGCAGATCATTTTTCAATTTTTAGTAGAAAACACAATCATGACCCTGATTGCGTTGATCACCGGTTTATTACTTGCGAAGGTTTTCATTT
>JABSPG010000822.1 GCA_013214445.1 Ekhidna sp.
TGAAGCCCTCTTTTCGGTAACATAAATCTATAAAAAATTATATCCCTGTTCTTGCTTTTTCTTACAGTACCTGCCGCTGAGGAAATTATCTGCTTTCTACATAAGCTCAGTTCGCAGGGGTTTTGATCTTCTAAACGCACTGCCACTTAGATACTTTGGATGCATCGCCAGATTCACTATTTTAGTGCTACTAGCCAGTGGGGCTCACAAAGCACCATACACGGGAGTTAGGCAGTATGATCCGTAACTCAATAACCTTCATTCTCCTTTTACTTGTTCTGACTTCTTGCAAGGAATCCATTGACCCACAACTCAATTCCTTAGACCCATTGGAACTGGAAAGTTGGATCGAACCAACTCGGGAACAAGCGTACTCGAACAACAAAATAGCAGAAGAGATCATTTACAACATTTACCACAAACCTGAGGGGACTGACACCTTTAGTACGCACATTATCAACTACAATGAACTTGGCAGAAAAGAATATGAAACCAATAACAAACCAGTTCCTTGGGAGAAATTCTACGTTCATAATGAAAAGGGAAGGCTTATCAGTGATCTGACAGTAAGTTATCCTGGAGAGAAGGTAATCCAAGAAATGTTTTATACCTACGATAGCCTTTCTTGCCGACTTGAAAGCACAGTCAAGTATTACGATACTGACACAACGAACTTTGAAAGAACTATTTTCAACTATGAACCTCTGATTTGTACCCAGACAACAATTGACCAAGATTCAGATACTCTTTCTGTGATCAAGTTACAGGTGGACACACTTAACAACAGACTAACGAAAATGACATTTATGTGGGATTTGGTTAAGGTTATCAATTACTATTTTGATTCGAACAATAGATTGATTCTCAAAGAAACTGCCGGAGGAATAAGTTTCAAACTTGAAGAAGTCGAGAAAGGAAAGGAAGAAATCTTTGAGATTCCTGCGAACAATCAGACCAGCTATACATACGAATATGATGATTTTGGAAACAACATCGTAGAGAGTATGTACGACGAGAATGGTGATGAATCGAACAGACTTGAAAGAGACTACAATTCTTCCAACTTGCTAACTCAGGAACGCTGGGACTACTCCTTTGCTGGTGACAGAGTGATTGAACATGTCTACAGCAAACGAGAATAATACACTGCTTAACAAACACTAGCGGGCATGGCACAATGAGTCATTTGCTGACATCATCGGACTAAACCGCCCACCTTTCCGCCAAGCAAATTTTAGCGTGTTCTACTCTGCTCTTCTACTGGTTGGTTTTTCTTGTGTTCAGCAGTGCATTCTGATAGTTTATCGCACCGTTAAAGTTCGCTCTTTCTGTGGTTCTGCTAACTTCAGGCCACAGCCCGCTAGTTGGTCGTTCGCCTCGAGAAAAGGATAAAAAAAAGTAACTATCATTTCTCTCAAGAATCTGGGAAGCGGAGGAAGAAAGTAGGTTTGAGCAAGCTGAAGACTCACTAGGATTCTTCTACTCTACAAAAATTTCACATCTGCTATTTCACCGGGTCCAATTTCCTTTTCAATAAGCGCAATGATTTGACTCTTGCTGTTTTGCATTTCGTTTTTAAGAGGTGCTGAAGAAAGCTTGATGAAGAGTGTTTTCTGGTTAAAGAAGATTTTGGTAGTGCGAGAAGCGATCGTCTTTCCCATGATTTTCTCCCAATCGGTGATTACCTGTTTCTGTTTAAATGTATGCTCTAAGTTTTCTTCTTTCAAAAAACCTTGAAAAGCATTACGGAAACTTTTGATTGGATCTTCGTCTTGCACAATGCAAATAAAAGGCATTCTTATTCATCCAGCATAAAAGCCGGGAAATACGGATTTTCCATTACTTCCCGAGATGGAAAGTTTTTGCAGGGCATAGGAGGATCAAACATGTCACTG
>JABSPG010000823.1 GCA_013214445.1 Ekhidna sp.
CCATCTCCCGGTTAGTGATGCAGCCATTCTTGGGGCTAGTGCGCTGGCGTGGAAGGAATTGGATCGGTAGGCGACAGTGGGAATAGGGGACACGAGGCCCCCTTTCTACATTCATACCCTCATCCCAACCTTCTCCCACAGGAGACTACGGTGTACGCACATCTATTCCGATGAAAATATAATCCATGCTTCAAAGAATGTGTGAAACTTCGTAAGTCCATTTTTAATGGTAATTGGTCCTGGGGGTCTTTGACTTTTGTACCCCTTCCAGCCTCCCAATCGAGCAATAATCCATGTCGCCCAACTTAGCGTTTTAGGTGGAAATGGGTTCTTCTGCTTTTGTGTTTTACCTTCCAACTTTTGGGATAATATACCCAGGCATTCTCGTTGCTCTGGAGTAAAGACATCCTTGCAAGGTTGAGCAATCGGATTATCTCTTGCCAGTACTAGTCTCATCACATCAAAAGCCGCGAATAATCCCATTGCACATAGCTTCTGGATAGATGAAGCATATTTCAATTCCGATCCTTCGAGATTAATTCCTTGCTTTTTGAGAATCCGAAAGAGCTGCTCAATCATCCAACGTTGCTTATACCAATGGATAATTTTCTGTGCTTCCTCAAGTGAATCAACCCGATGTGAAGTAAGAAGTCGCCAATAAATCCTGTCTTCATTTTCAGGCACACTCTCTGGGATTTCGGCGGCCTCTACTACCCAATACGTCTGAGAAATTCCTTTCTTCTTCCATTCGAAAGCTCCGATTTTAATTCTCATTTCTGCTTTGCGAGCTTTTCGAGGAGACAGCTTCCGTCGAGAGACATTTTTACGTTTAACCTCACGAATATTGATTTGATAGCTTCCTATTGAGTCAAGCCGCTCTAGATAGTCTTCCAAAAACATAGCCTCCCCCTCGACCAGGATTGAACGATTATAGTGAGTTCGTACTAATAAGTCGGTTTGAGTGTCGCGAGGATAAAGAAAAAGGCGCTCTATATCCGCTTCCTGGTCAAATACGAAGGTGCGGTGGCGAGTATTTTTCAATAAAGCCACACTTCGCTCCAATCCCTGTATCCACTTATCAGATTCTTTTTCCGAAGCAGATCGAGTATCGTTTTCTTGCTGATGTTTTTGATGCCGTTTGAGACGATTCCAGAGTTGAACATCACTTAGACAATACCCCTGACCATCCTCCGCATCAATAGCCATATTGACGTGAGCAAAGAAACCAGGGGTCTTATTATCACTTAAAAACCCAACCTGAGCAATATCTTCCAAGGAGTCTTTTTGCTTTTTGAGTGAGATTTCGGTGCTATCCCCCAAGACCAAAACATGTTTATCCTGCGAAGCTTCCAGGCCTGGGCTTTGGCTAAGAAAGGTGAGGATTTCTTCCACGCTGGTATGCTCATTTTGTAAGAAACGATAAAAGCTTAGTATCTCGCAACGAAGCGAACTGAGCTGCCGAATAATACAACTTTGTGTCTGAACCATCGCAGAATAAAAGGTGGAGAAACGATGGGTTAAGCGTAAATCATAAAAACCAGGTGAGGCCGAAGGATTTCGGTGCGAAGGAAGAAATTTTGGATACATGACAAGGGCATTTATTCAAGAAAATGAAAAATGCCAACCCACAAAATACTTATGTATACACTGTAGCCGCCGGAGGGAGTGGATTTGAGGCGATGAGGAAGGAATACACGCTCATTGCCATTTCCTACCTCCCATACACAAACTCCTTCACT
Organism: Ekhidna sp.; assembly: GCA_013214445.1. Lineage (GTDB taxonomy): Bacteria > Bacteroidota > Bacteroidia > Cytophagales > Cyclobacteriaceae > Ekhidna. Next base: position 1,740 of record JABSPG010000823.1, read on the forward strand.
CGCACAGCCACCTCCGCCGCCGACAATTCCTGATTGTTGATCTTCAGATGATTCGGCAACGGAAAGTCTCCATCGGAGTTTTCCTTGTAAGTCTTGTAATCCTTCAGAATGTTAGCTTCTGACCGCTCGATGTTTCGCTTGGTCGCTTTATTAGC
>JABSPG010000824.1 GCA_013214445.1 Ekhidna sp.
AAACCACTACTGGAGGTAATGCACTTAAGTTTTATGCTTCCATCCGATTGGATATTCGTAGAATTGGTCAGATCAAAGAGTCAGCAGACAATGTGATGGGTAATAGAACTCGAGTGAAGGTTGTCAAAAACAAAGTGGCACCTCCTTTTAAAGTTGTAGAGTTTGACATCATGTATGGAAAGGGAATTAGTAAGAGTGGTGAAATTATTGATATAGGTGTTGAGTTGGACGTGGTTCAAAAATCCGGCTCATGGTTCTCTTATGATGGTAATAAGTTAGGTCAAGGAAGAGACTCAGTAAAAGCTCTGATAGAAGACAATCCAGAACTCATGGAGGAGTTAGAACGAAGAATTAAGGAGAAGCTAAACGGATAAAGTTTGGAAAATCAAATTGGTAAAGGGTGACATTGTCACTCTTTTTTATTGTTATCCTGTTGTTCGAATCGCTATTACCGGATCTAACCGTGCTGCCATCAATGCAGGGACAATCCCTGAAATCACCCCTATGATGCCTGCTACTCCTAAGCCTAGTGCGATATTGCTGAAGGTCAATACTAAATCTAAGTTGCCTAAGCTGACCAGTGAGAGTAGCCAAACCAAAAACAGCCCAACACCACCACCAATAAGACTCAAAAACACTGCCTCGAATAGAAATTGAAATAGAATGAAGAAATTCTTTGCACCGAGTGACTTCTGAATCCCTATGATGTTGGTTCGTTCCCTTACAGAGACAAACATAATGTTAGCAATTCCAAATCCTCCCACCAATATGGAGAATCCTCCAATGGCCCAACCAGCAACACCAATAACGTCGAAAGTAGAGCCAATGATGTTCATGATGGCGTCTTGACGGTTTACTGAAAAATTGTTTTTGTCTTTCGGGCCAAGTCCTCTTTTTGATCTGATTAAACCAGTAATCTCTGCTTCAAGCTCCACCAGTCCTACATCATTTTCTTTTCCCTTCACACTGATATTTGGTTCAACACCTTTGTTTCTACCCATGTAGTAAATCTTCTGAAAGGACTTGAAAGGTATGACCACTACTTCGTCGTTTCCTGTATCTCCAAAAATCCCTTCACCTTCTTCCTCAAATACGGCGATTACTACATACTTCAAGCCTTTAATCTTAATCTTTTTTCCAATTGCATTTTCCCTTGGAAAAAGATCATTGGCTACCTTGAAGCCAATCATGGCAACATTCTTTGCAGTAGCGGATTCCGAGGCAGTGAAGTATCGTCCTTTCTCCACGTCGGCACTCATGTCATAGACCTCATTATGGGAGTGAGCTACGCCAACAATGGCGGCACCATTGAAGCTGCTACTTTCGTATTTTACGGTAGTTCTAGCGCTGGCAAAGATGGTTGCAGACTCAGCATTCTTCAGATTTGCATATAGGTATTCATACTCCTCGTAGTTGGCGTATGGTCTTTTTAGATACTCCCACCATGGTATGTTGGGGCCAAACTCGTAAGGGAATCTTCCAATATCGAGGTTATTTGCATCGAGGAAGCTTAAGCTGTCCTTAATACTTCTTTCCAGGGAGTCAACTAGTGTGAAAACCGCTATGATTGCAAAAATTCCGATCGTCACTCCCAGCAACGACAATGTTGTTCTTAAAAGATTCATCCGCAATGCATCCCATGCAAATCGAAAACTTTCAAATACTAGTTTTAGAATTTTCACTCTGTAAATGTTTAACCGGTTGTCCTAATTGCAATCACGGGATCTAACCTGGCTGCCATCAGCGCCGGAACGATCCCTGATAGAACTCCAATGATGGCTGAGATACCGAGTCCTAGGACGACATTTCCAGTTGTTAATATTAGGTCCAGATCGCCCAAGCTGGCGAACGATATTAAGTAAACTAGCATGACACCCACTCCTCCGCCAATTAG
>JABSPG010000825.1 GCA_013214445.1 Ekhidna sp.
AGACCTACTGACCAATAGGAGTCTGAGTGTATTCGTTATCAATACTGCCCTATTAGTTAGCATCATTTATCTTCTGTGGCTCAGTGCTTCACGAAAACTAAGGAGATCACACATATTCGGATTCAGTTTTATCCTCGGGTTTTGCTTCGCATTATTCTGGCCTGCTTCCACTGGACTAAGCGGTGCTGGAGCCTACGTGCTTCAGTCGCTCATTATCGTTCTCCTTTTGATTAATAGAGGACGAGCAAAAATACTCTTTGCTGGTTTTGCTCTATTGATGATTGGTATTGCGGGATTTGCAGATATCGAATATACAGGGAGAATAGTCTACAGTAGTCAGCTTACCTCATTTATCATGAATATGATCGTGATCGCTCTCATCATGAACATCTTCAAAGTAGCACTGGATAGAGAACAATCCAAACTGCTATTTAGAATAGAGAAGCTCAACCGAATCAATGAAGAAATTAGTAGAAAGAATGAGGCACTAGAAAAAAATCAGCAGGAGATCAAACGAATCCAAACAGACCTGCAACAAATCATCGAAGACCGAACTGAGGATATAGAAAAAGAAAATGCTCGCCTAATTGAATATGCGTTTATCAACGCTCACCTGGTAAGAGCACCTTTAGCCAACATGTTGGCTCTGGGAGAATTAATAAACTCAGAAGATAGCAAATTCAAGTCTTTGAAGAAAAGCATTCAAAAGCTGGATAGAATTGTTCGAAGAATTGGGGGCGTTTTATCTATCGAAACCAAGCCCTAACCGATGAAAGTAAAGGATCACAACCAATTTACAGATGATGAATTGGAACAAAAGTTTGAAACTTATCGACTTAAACCCGGTATGTTTTCGCATGAGGCTCATCTCCGATTGGCTTACATTCATATTGTAAAATATGGTGCTAAGCAAGCCGAGATAAATATGGTAAATCAGATCAAGGGATACGCAGAATTCCTTGGTGTATTTGACAAGTTTAACAAGACCGTAACCATTGCGTCTGTGAAAACGATGCATCACTTCATTTCGAAATCAAATGGCAATTCCTTTAAAGAACTTACTTCGAGTTACCCAGAGCTATTAAATGATTTCAAAGGGATACTCAAAAAACACTACAGCTTTAACGTGTTCGCAGACAAGCAAGCAAAACTTGAATTCATTCAACCAGATCTACTACCGTTCCAATCTCCTTTGGAGACAAATCAGAATTCTCAATTCTAAGCTTAATTGGAGGTCTTAATAATCGTTCGTTGAGACCGATAGTCATAAATGCAATCTAAACAACCCATTAGCGCTAGTTTTTCTTGATGATGCTAATACAAAACTGTATCTTTAGATAGAGCAACCACCACCCCGCCATCGAAGAAAATTTTGAGCCTAACGCAGTAATTCATTGGGAAGATGATGTAAAAGCTGTAAGGGTGATATGGAAGAACCTTTACATGACGCTGGAGAAATTTCGAGAAATATGTGAGGCTGCATTCAAAGTACTTCAGGAGCATAAAGGCACCCTCTGGATTGCAGATCAATATGAAAGCAAAGGTGTCTTTACATCTGAGATTCAAGAATTCATCATCAATGAATTAGCAGACATTGCTCGCGACAATGGCCTAACCAAGGTGTTGACTGTACTCCCGAAACATTCAGGTCTAAGCGCCATGTCCGCCAAGAGATGGTCTGAAGAAGTAAGAGAAAAGGGCGAATTCGTAAACGAACAATTTAAAACACTAGCTGACTGCAAAGAGTGGATTTCTGAGACTTCCTAGTCTGGCAGTTAAGCAAACTGCAAAAACATACGGAAAGAGGAAAGCGCTTAAATATCCCTCCTGATCACTCATTGACTCGTTTCGGGTGGAGTTCATCAAAAAAGATGTCTCCATTAGGCACAT
>JABSPG010000826.1 GCA_013214445.1 Ekhidna sp.
ACAACCATCGGATTCGGTGACTTTGCTCCACAAACCGATGAAGGTAAGCTTTTTACAATCGTTTATATCATCATCGGGGTAGGCATTATCCTTGCTTTCATCAACACCTTATACCTCCATTATAGCCGAACCAAAAAGAATAAGAAAAAATCCAACCTTTGACTATAGCGTATAGGAAATTCGAAACACAGTTCCTGCAAGGTCATCAGATACAAGGATAGATCCATCTTCTGCAAAAACTAAGTCCACTGGTCTTGCCCAAGCCTTATTCGTTTCTTTATTCAAAAACCCAACAGCAAAGTCGTCATAGGAAGTCCCCTTTCCATTTTCCTCGGTCACCATCGTGATTTTATGGCCGGTATGTCCTACTTCAGCATCTCTATTCCAGGAGCCATGCTCAGCAATAAAAACCCTATTTTTATACTCAGCAGGAAACGATCCACTGGTACAAAACTTTAATCCCAGAGGGGCAACATGTGGACCTAGATTTTGTGCAGGTTTCACAAAATCACTGCAAGGGAATTTATCACCAAATTCAGGGTCCACGACATCCCCAGCATGACAGTAAGGATAACCAAAATGCTGTCCAGCTTCTGTTGCTCTATTCAGTTCGCAGGCTGGTGATTCATTGCCTAGCCAATCTCTGCCATTGTCTGTAAACCACATCTCTCCGGTTTCGGGATGCCAAGTGAATCCAACGGTATTTCTTACTCCATGCGCATAGACTTCCCGCTCGGATCCATCGGGATTCATACGAGTAATACTGGCATACATTTCATTCTTACTCTCGCAGATATTGCATGGTGCTCCCACTGGCACGTAGAGTTTACCATCTGGACCAAAGGCAATGTATTTCCACCCATGATGACCGTCTTTCGGATAGTCGTCGTAGATTTTTGTTGGCTCTGGTGGATTTGCTAGATTAGCCTCAATGTCATCAAACCTCCAAAGCTTAGAAATCTCCGCTACATACAAACTACCATCTTTGAAGGCGATTCCATTGGGAGATCGTAATCCACTGACGATCACATATTTTTCATCTGCCTTCCAATCACCATCTGTGTCGCGAAGTGCATACACCTTATCTCCCCCCCTATTGCTGACAAATAATGTCCCATTTTCAGTCAATGCTAAAGATCTAGCATTGTTCACTCTCGCATAAACATCAATCTTGAAACCTTCCGGTAAGACAATGTCTGACAGACTGAGCCCTTCCATTGAATTGAGACCAATTTCTTCCTTCTCAGGATCATCAGATGGAGTGTCAGTCGTTGAATTGGAGGAACATGAAATTCCTAAAAGGATTAATAGTAGAATAAGACTTCTGTTCATTGCTCTCTTTTATTGAGGTTAAGATATATCCTTCCGAATGAATGGACTATTCAATCGAAGAATAATCGCAGTAAATAGAATAATAATTAAATGGCAAGATTGTTTTAGATACATTCGCGATCCCAAATAATCCAAGGATTGATTTCAAAAACAACATCCTTCACCCTTTTATTCTTTTACACCCTTTGCTCTTTCAGTCAGGACGCCCTTCCGACTTTCAGTGAGCAAAAATTGGTACTTAATGGAGAATGGAAGGTAGTGATGTATGATTTCGTTGACCCTGCAGATCTTACCACGAAAGATAACAGCATTCCTCTGAATGTCCCCAGCACTTGGAACGAATTGATTTGGGATAAACAAAAGGTAGGATCATTTGGATTTGCTACCTACTTCAAGCAGTTTATTTATACCGGGGATCTTCAAAATACGCAGCTCTCCATAGAAGTACCTGAGATCAGCCTTGCTTACAAATTGTTTGCGAATGAAGATCTTATTGCACAAGTAGGGACACCTGGTGAAACGGCGCAAGAGAGCAAGCCAAGAGTAGCCTACCAGG
>JABSPG010000827.1 GCA_013214445.1 Ekhidna sp.
TAGAGGTAATAAGTGGGCCGTATGAGGTATACTCGTGCTGGCAATCTCCTCCTCCTGAGCCACCACCAGTTCCACCACTGCAGCCTCCCCCGTCATCAATGGTAGTAATTATTTGCTGCATATCGCAGGTGTTCCACTCTGGCACAGCACTGTACTCCAATTGATCAAGTTCCCTAATGTCTCCGATGGTTTCAGCAGTATTTTGTAGCCAATCAATTATGCCAACCGAGGTATCTTCACCAGGTTCGGGAAATCTGCCATTCGGTGAAAAAGCTCGAATAGGAAACGTCCGTGTATCCGCTGAAATACTAATAAAACCATTGTCTTTATAGTTGATTATGTAGTACAAGGGAGTACCATTCTCATCTGGTATCTCATAGACTTTATCAATGTCTTTGAATTCGCTTGTTGTTCTGCCTGACTCACCGTCAGCAGTTTGATATTCCAAAATCGTAGCAAACGAAGTTGCTTCTTCAATCGAAACAAAATAGTCTTCAGACTCTTCCTCTGGAACCGCTTCAATATCTGGCTCAGAGCAGGCATTTACAATAATGCTGGCAACAGCCACTAGTAGCAAGCTGGGCTTGCAATTAAAGATTTTAACCATAATAGTGAGTAGTTTTAAAGTATATAAATTAGTTGTTAGCAAATTTATATTTAAAACCTAAACTTACAATCATCTGTTTTAGGTATTTTTAATTTACAAATAGACAATTGCTAGAGTAGAGAGCTAAATTAGAAAAACAAGGATCTATACAAGTCTATCTTACTTGCCATAAAACAAAGCAAGAACCTCTAACTCACCTCCGCTTCGACCAGACCTCATAGAGTGGTTTTCCTTTACTACTCTTGCCGGAGTGATGCCATTTTCCGTCAACTAATTCATAGTTAAACTCCAAGCTTGCGCCTACTCGATTGTTATCTCTGGAGAAGAACTCAATGTTCTCCGTATACTTCCCATCGACTGTTGTATAGGTTCCTCCGCCTGTACCTTTAAACTGTTTGGTTTGGGTGTCATAGGCAATCCATTGAAAACGCGTACCGGAGAGGATTTTCATCGTCTTCCTTGATCGGGTTGTGTCACGTTCTTGTATTTCACCATCCCTCTTTCTACCTGACATCAACCATGCCCCCTGCAGGTTTCCGGGTTCTCCTGAGTCTATGCGGTTCATCCAGACTTCTTGACCCACTATTCTAACCTTATCGTCACCATCCCATTCTATATCAAATGAGATTGAGGTGCCGACACGACTACTATCTGCCGAGTTGAATTCCACTCTCTCAGTGACCCTCTTTCCATCAATGCTCCAGAGTCCTCCATTCGTATCAATAAAAGCTCCGTCTTTTGCAGAGAAACGAGTCACTGACTGATATTTCTCTGAAAAGGACACTACTGCTCTAATCTCCTGCCCTTCTGCGGAGACTTCTGTCCATTCCCAAGCTCCAACTAAGCTTTGACCCAAAACCACCTGCACGAGTAGGTAGAAAAAAATACTTGTGATTACTTTCATTGTTGTCTTTTACCTGGTTGATACGTTTCCTCAGCTCTCGCCATCACATCCTCTTTGTAAAAGGCTACCTCCTTAAATTCCCCATTTGCATACATCTCCGCCTGATCATCAAAGTGTGGTGATTTAGGATCGCTGCTTTGACCTCCAGCTAGAATTGTCTTCGCTTTCAGTCGCTCTCCAAACTCAACGGCAGCTACAAAGCTATTGCCTCTGGTCCCATAGATTTTGTTCACTTCATGAGATCCCCTCATGCCATAGGCTGCCAAATGTCCCCACCTGGCGGTAGTCAAGCCGGTTGGGAAGCTGGGCGCATCATCGTCAAAGGATGCATCAATATCTCCAGAGATTCGCTGGAAACGACTAATCTCTCCCCATT
>JABSPG010000083.1:0-3970 GCA_013214445.1 Ekhidna sp.
TTTCCTTACGCACATCAAACGCTGGGATCATGTATCACCGTCCGCACATCGATGTATGAGAAAGTCGGCGGAATGAATACGCGCAAAGCTGGAGAGGACTTCTACTTTTTGAACAAAACCATTCCTCATTCCGGATTTGTGGAAATCAACACCACTACCATACGCCCTTCAGACCGAATCTCTGATCGAGTTCCTTTTGGCACGGGGAAAGCGGTAAATGATATGATTGGAGCTGATGAAGCTTATTCAGTGTATCATCCAAACACGTTTGAAGATCTCAAATTTTTCTTTAATAAAGTGGAAGACTTTTGGGAAGAGCAAGAAATAAACCTCCCAATGAGCATCACCACCTTTTTAGGTGATGATTGGAAAGATGAGATCGCTGATCTCAGGTCTAAAGTGAAATCGAAGGAGGCATTCAAGAAGCGGTTTTTCCATTGGTTCGACGCATTCAAGATTCTAAAGTATGTACATCATGCTAGGGATGAATTCTACCAAAATGTAGAATTAGAAGAAGCTTTGGAATGGTTGCGGCAAAAACACTTCATACTAAAAGGCTCTAAGGAATCTTTTTTGATACAACTGCGCTACTTAGACCGAAACTATTAAGTAAGTAGATCTTAGATAAAAACTTCGATCTAACCGATGATCTGGGTAACTTTCCAAAGTAACCTTTATGTCGATTATGATTGTAAGAAAAACCCTATCCCTTTCTCTATTATTTGGACTACTATTTGTCCATGCACAACCTCAAGTAGTAGACCATGTGCGTTTCGCTTTTGATCCTGATGTTCCGATGGACACAAGCATTCCATCTCCTAAAATGCATTTAGGTTATGAACTTGGTGAAAACTTCACACTGTACGCTGATATTGTCTCATATACCAAAAGTTTAGCAGAGTCATCTCCTCGGGTATTGTACAATGAATATGGAGAGACCTATGAAGGGAGACCTCTAATAAATCTGGTGATATCCTCCGAAGAGAACATTTCTAAAATGGAAGATATTCGTTCTGAGCATTTGAAATTACTCTCCGCAAGCACTACTGAATCAGAAGTCATCATTGATAAGGCTCCAGTTTTTACATCCTTGTCTTACAACATTCATGGCAATGAACCATCTACTTCAGAAGCCGCAATCCAAGTTGCCTACAGAATGGCAGCAGCTACAGATGAAGAGACAAAAGAGATACTAAACAACAGTGTAATTCAGATGTATATCTGTATCAATCCAGACGGGCGCGATCGATATGTCTACTGGTATAAGTCCATGAAGCGAATCAAACGGCCTGCTTTTGAACCAAAAGACCTTGAACACTTTGAAGGATGGCCTGGAGGAAGAACTAATCACTATTGGTTTGACTTGAATAGAGACTGGATCTGGGGTGTACATCCTGAGTCAAGAGGACATACCGCAGAATACCAAAAATGGATGCCGCAGGTGCATGTAGACTACCATGAGCAAGGATACAATGCCAATTACTTTACCATGCCTGGAGCTACGCCTAGAAACAAACAGCTACCGGATAGCTATGAATCATGGTCAGAGGTATTTGGCGATGCAAATGTGGATGAATTTGATAAGCATCAGATCAACTATTTCACAGGTGACCGATTTGACTTCTTCTATCCAGGCTATGGATCTAGCTGGCCAAGTGTAATGGGCGCTATAGGGATGCTAACCGAGCAGGGAGGACATGCTGCGGGAGGCAGAATAGTGGAGACTGATGATGGTTATCAATTAACCTTAAGGCAAAGAATCTTTGATCATTACACCACTTCCATTGCTACCATCAAAGCATCTGCAGCTAATCGAAAAGATTTACTTAACTACAGTTATCAGGCCTGGCAACCAACAAACAGTAAAATTCCTACGAAAGCATACATTTTCAATAGTGCAGATATGTATGCAGGTGAGCTCGTGCGAGTACTCAAAAGGAATGGAGTAAAGGTGTACAAGTCATCGGGTTCTTTTCAATCAAATGCCAAGAACTACCGCACAGGAAAAAGTGAACGCAAAAGGTTTGCAGCGGGTACTTACCTTGTTCCTACCAATCAACCAAGAAACCTTTTCATCACCTCTATTATGGAACGGAACATGGAGATTGAAGACTCGGTAATGTACGACATGTCTACCTGGTCTGCTCCTATCGCATATAACCTAGACGCTTGGTCTACATCAGAGAGCTTATCGGTGGGTATGGAGGAGGTTGCCGAAATGCCACAACCAGCTGGTGAAGTAGTGAATGCAGGTGCTCAATATGCGTATGTGATAGATTGGAATCAGCGAAATGCTCCGAAGGCACTTGCTAAGCTGTGGGCTAAAGGCTATCGTGTGCGAGCAGCATTGGAGCCATTTGGTAAAGGTGAACATATGCTTAGTGCAGGTAGCTTGATTGTCCTGAAAGGGAGGAACAGAGAAAAAAGCGATGTAATCGACCAAGAAATAACTGAAATAGCAAAGGAAAGTCAGGTTCGTATTGTAGGATTCAATACCGGACGGATGGAGACGGGTTTAGATCTAGGTAGCACTAGCAATAGACCTGTTGAACAACCTAAAATTGCCTTAATGGTAGATCCTCCATTTAGTAGCTATACATCCGGTCAAATCTATTTTCTATTCGACTGGATAACCGAACTTCCAATAGATCGAGTGCGCACCACAGCTCTTGAGCAGACCAGTTTGCCAAAGCAAGGATTTCGGTTTGGTGGTGCGGATTTGAAGGACTATGAAGTCTTGATCCTTCCAGGAGGTGGTAGTGCCTTAAAGTCGCTTTTTGCAGAACCTGAACAAGCAAAAATTGCTGACTGGGTGAAAAATGGAGGAACACTCATTGCCACGGAAAGTGCCGTAAGTTTCTTCACAAAAGGTCAATCCAACTTGACCAACGTGGAAATGGGAGAAGTGAAAAAGGATTCTTCGGATGCTATAAACTATCTCCGATACGCAGATCGCGAAGATTACTTTGGAAAGAGACGAATTCCAGGATCCGCTTTGAATGCTACAATAGACAGTAGCAATCCCCTGGGTTTTGGTGTAAAGGAAGATCTCTACTCACTTAAGTACGGCACGGAGGGATTGATCCCTTCCAACGAATTTGAAACGGTTGGGTATTACAATAAAGACAATAATCTTCTGGTAGCTGGGTATGCAAGTCAAGAAAATCTAGACCACTTGAAAGGGCTATCGTTTGCTGGAGTAAAGCGCATGGGTGAAGGCAAAGTCGTTTACCTCATTGACAATACTCAATTCCGAATGTTTTGGCTAGGCCCTTCGCGCATGATGCAAAACGCTGCCATGATCCTACCTGGGTTTTGAGTAAAATGTAACCTTTTTCATTTTCTGCATTATACAGAAAGCTAGTAGAACAAACAGTTAATCGAAGAGCCGACATCATGGTGTCGGCTCTTATTTTACAGAGATCATTCAAACTGACTTAGTTCCAAGCCTGGAACAATCCTACAGGCATTCTTACAGTATAGCTTTTTTAGCACTTCGTCAGAAAGCCCTAAGCCATACATCTTCCAGTAGGCATGATACTTTTTGTAATAGGGAAAGTATTCGTCTTCGGACTCTAGTACTCGGAAATACGTCCAAAATTCTTCAGGATTATAAGAATCCTTCCCAAAGACTACACGATCCTGATACTTTTCAAAAAATTCATTTGCCCTTTTTGGTTGTCTTCCGAACTCAGCTATCACCGCACCTATTCCAAACAGGACGTTGGGATATTGATCTAGATGCGCACTTGCCTTATCCAAATCATTGGCCATCCAGCCCATATGTGCATTTATAAAAGTCGTGTTGGGGTGCTTTCTAAAGACGTTGTGCTGCTCAGCGATGATCTGCTCAAAAGGTGCAGGATCATCTGCTTCTCTCTTACGACCTGGACGAAGCTTCAACTCCAACCAACGTTCATTATTTGCATCCATCGGTTGCCAGAACTGCGCTGGATCAGCAGAATGAATA
>JABSPG010000083.1:3980-11477 GCA_013214445.1 Ekhidna sp.
GGACCAAATAGGATCAAGTCTTGGGTCATCTACCGGTACTCTGTTCCCATTAACGTCGTAGTGTCTCAGCCCCAAACTTTTGTAGATCTTCAACCCTTGAGCTCCAGCAGCAACATCTGTCGATAATTCTTTAACTGCTCTTTCCGTCCAGCCATCAGTCCCAATCTCTTTAAAGGAAACATTTGTAAAAACAATGATCTTCCCAGGAGCCTCTCCTTTGACCCTCCTAACCATCCCGGCCAAATACTCAGGAGTCCCAATATCGCCAGCAGCACGATCAAATCCTCGACCGCTTAAATTGATCATTGCGCCCATATTTAGTTCTTCCATTTCACCCACGAGTGAGGCTATTCTACCTTTCGTTAGATTCCATTGGTGACTGTGAATGTCAACAAAAGGAAATTTAGCTCGCTTGATCTCAGCGCCTGGGACCACCAAGGTAGATGGTGGATTATACGCTTCAAAACTCATAGTAGGCTCATCCTCCTGAGACCAGGCAAGCAACACTGTCAAAAAGAATATTAGTGTGAGAGATCTTTTCATTAGCAGTAGTTTGACGACAAGATACGAAATACTACAACCTTTGTTAACAAGTCAAGGTCGGACATAAATGCCGACATGCAAATAATGATTATACCACGATAAAATAAAAACCTCAAATTGAGGTTCAGTACATCGGTGCAAACAATAGTCTACTAGAAAGTCTATCCATTGACTATTAGATAGAAACAAAAAAGGGGACTCTTGTCCCCTCTTATCAAACTACTCTACCACCAGTGTGTATTGAGGTGTGGGATTCAAGGGACAGAAGTATACATACTCCCCTTTTTCCAACGTCACCTCTTGAGAGGTTGCACTCTCACCATTGTCTATCGTCTTGTATAAGTACGCCGCTTGTATGTGATCCTCTTTGCCTGTCTTGCCTTTAGGAGCCACTACAAACCCAACCAACTTGTCAACGCCTTCATTTTTCACTTCGAAAATGTACTTCTGACCAGCCTCTAATTTCAACTCCGTCTGTGTGAACTTACCTGGTTTCTGTACCAATTTTACTTTTTCCACATCTTGCTGCAGTGATCTAGCAATACCACCCAAAACACTGATTGTCAATAAGAAAAGGATACTAATTCGTTTCATGATTCTATTATTTAAAAGAGGTTGATGTATGATTAAACTAATGCTGGTTCTAACGCTGGAGCAGCTGGAAAGTCTACAGGGATCTGAGTAGAGCCGTGTACGAAGTTGCTTATGATTTTGTCTCCAATCACTACATTGATATCGATCAAGTTTTCTTTCGTGTATCCAGCCGCAAATAAGTTACTTAGAGCTTCAGCGCTAGGCTTACTTCTGTTGATCGTGATGTCTCTTGTGAATTTTGCAAGTGCATCCAATTTTGCATCAAAACTTGCTTCTCCTGATCTGATCTCTAGGATCTGCTCGTCAGTAAACCCGTTCATTTTACCTAGGGCAGTATGGGCTGCTAGACAGTAAGCACACTCATTCACTTGGCTTACCGCTAAGTTGATGACTTCTCTTTCTTTTGCTTTCAAAGAAGTCTTTCGGTTTTGTAGTGTTAGGTAATCTGCAAGAGCAGTATCACTGTAAGCATAGGTAGCGTAGAGATTAGGTACAAATCCTAGATTTGCTTGTAGGTTGTCGAAGATTGCTTGGTTGCCTTCTGACACTTGATCTCTTGAGGGTACATTAATTGATTCCATAATTTTTAGATTTTTAGTTTTCTGTTTTTAAAAGATTATGGAGGATTGAACGGGGCGAATCAGGCAGAGATAATAGCTATTCTTCCCTAAGAATTGTCAATTTTTCCCAAATCAAAGATTCTTCTGACTTTCCCGATATTTCGAGGGGGCTAATTGTAACCGCTTCTTGAAAAAACGACTGAAGCTGGGGATGTCCTGAAACCCGATCTCATAGGCAATCTCCTTGGTCGTCTTATCAGTGTAGATGAGTAGACGCTTGGCTTCCATCAAAATGCGGGCATGAATCGTCTCCAATGGAGACTTATCGCTATACTTCGAAAACAGGTTTGAAATGGTCTTCGGAGATTTATTGATTAAATCTGAGTAATCCTGCACCTGGTGATACTTCCTAAAATGAAGGTCTACCAGCAAATTGAATTGCCTGATCACGTCAAGGTCTCGATTGTCCATACTTTTCAGACCTGATTGGCCTTTGAAAGAACGAGTAAGCTTAACAATCAAACGCTTTAATAGAATACGCAGCATTTCGGTTTTCAGGTTATCGTCTTCCTGCCCGAATTCATCAACAAACACTTCGAACAGTAGGCCGTGGCTTTTTTGCTCTTTCTCATTCAAGCAGATGGTAGGGATTTTACGATTACCATAAAAAAGTAATCCAGAGCATGAAACCTCATGATCATGATCTACAATGCAATAGAAGTCCCTGTTAAACTGGAGTGCGACAATCGATTGGGGATTACCGAAACTGAAGGACTGACTGGCCTCCAATACAACTACATAATTCGCTGGCAAGCACAACTCTTCTCCATCGATAACGACCGTCTGCTCCGACCCTCTGTTCCAGGCAATGGTCAACACGCTTTCGTGCGAATCTATAAATGGATTTCGCTCAAACTTGTCTTCTTCATAGACAAGTCTCATGATTCCATTAATGTGTGGGGCAGAATGATTTAAGATCATAGTTAGTTCGGTCTGACCTCAAATCAACAGGAAATGAAGCAGATAGATTTCCAAACAAGGATCCAATGCCCCATATATGGCATGATTTGTCAGCTAGAAATCATCTACGCCTCGGAATCCGCCACCGCCTCTTCTAGCTCGTTGCTTTTTCTGATTCAGTCGGTAGGTAAATGACAGGACCGCAATTGGGCCTCTTCTCCATTGAAATTCTCTGTCCGAGGTAAAGGTTTCAGTAATGGTTTCTCCTCTGAAATTTCTGGTATTAAAAAGATCTGAGACGTTCAAGGCGATGGTTCCATTATTGTGCAAGACGTCTTTGGATAGGCCAATATCTAAACTTTGAATGGACCTACGAATGCCCTGAGGCTGATTTTGAGGGGCACTGTAGAACCAGGAAAGTTGTGCATTGAATAGTTTACTGTTCTTGTAAAACAATCCATTTCGTGTAGAGATTGTGGTAGCCTCTGCAGAAAGTGACTCACCACCATCGGTTTGGGCATGAAAGAAATTGACATTACTGTTGATACGAAACTGCTTATTGATATCGTAATTGATATTCGTTTCGAAACCGACTTCATCCTGTACTCCCAGATTCACCGGTAATCTCTCCGTCACTCCTTCCTCAAGTGTCCGCTGAATCCGCTGCACCACATCTGTTGTGTACCGATAGTAAACCCCTAGGTATATCGTAGCAGATTTTCGGTTTTGTAGGATACCCACCTCGTAAGAGTCTGTAAACTGAGGTTGTAAGTCGGGGTTTCCAAGATACAGGCTCAAAGGGTTGCTGTAGGTAATAAACGGATTCAGGTTTCTAAACCTGGGTCGGGTGATCCTTCTACTGTAGCTCAGCTGCAAGGATGAGATCGCACTGTACTTATAGGTTAGGTTAGCACTTGGAAAAAGGCTAAAGTAGGTTTGACTATTCGGTTCATATTCCTCGCTTCCAGCTTCCTCCACATTTCTGGGGACAAGTTGTGTATCTAAATTGGTATTCTCTGCCCTCAGTCCTAATTGCCAGGAAAGCTTGTCCATTTTATTACTCAGTATGCCGTAGACTGCAAAGATTCGCTCTTCAAAAAGGAAATTGTTGGTCAAGTTTACTACCTCTTCAAAATTCTGCTCCAAACCAGTCGCAGCAGAGTCTGTCTCTACGATATAATTATTGAAAATGGTTCTCCCATTGTATCGGGTACCCACCTCAAACTTTGCTGCTTTACTAAATGGGTGAACGTAATCCAACTGCATGAGCTGGCGCTCTTCCCCATTGTCATTTCTTGCCCGCTGAATTAATTCTGTAATGGTACCATCCGAAAAATTGGTGATGTCATCAAAGGCTGAAATCTCTGTTTCTTCACTATCCTGCTGCTGAAGCGTGAAGGTCAGCTTCTGCCCTTTCCTACTAAAATCCCTGTTGAAATTCAACTCATACTGCCAGTTGATATCAACCTCATCTTCATTATCCACGCGAAATCGGTCAGAGAATTGCACATCATTTCGGTTAAAAAACTCATAGCCCGTCTGAGTGGTATTCTCACTATCCGCGTTTCGGTACGAAGCAGCAAGTGTCAGCACATTTTTCTCATTGAAATAGATATCTGATCCAAATCGGATGTTTTGAGACAGACTCTTTCGCTCTCGATCATTGTCTTGCAGAATCGTATAGATGGTATCTCTTGCCGCATTGTTAAACGAGTTGTTTGTAAAGCCCTGCCCAGGTGATGTTCTAGCGGTCACCCCATAGTTCACAAACCAATTAATCCATCCGGTACGGTAGTTCACACTGACGCTTGCACCATCATTGGCAGGCAGCCCACCTTGCACCTGAAAGCTCCCGTTAAATCCGCCCGCACGATCCTTCTTTAATATAATATTGATGATCCCTGCACCACCTTCCGCATCATATCGTGCGGATGGGTTCGTAATGATTTCTACCGATTCGATCAGATTACCTTGCAGCTGCTGCAAACCACCCGATCCCGAGAGTCCGATTAGTCCGGAAGGCTTTCCATCTATTAGTATCTGAACATTCTCACTGCCGCGCAAAGCCACATTGCCCTCAACGTCCACTTCCACAGAAGGAAGATTTGCCAGCAAATCCGAAGCACTGCCCCCTAGGTTTCCAAGGTCTTTGCCAATGTTGTATACCTTCTTATCTAGTGTCAGCTCCAGCTCCGTTCGCTCCGCTTGAATGACGACCTCATCCAAAAGGGTCTCATTCTCTGCAATAGACACATTCCCGGCATTATAAACTGGGGACGATTTAGAGATGCTGATGTCAGAGATAGTGACATCTCTGAAGCCCATAAATTGCGCCTTGATGTAATAGTCTCCTGGTGACACGGGAATATTGAAGATCCCATTCTCATTGGTAAGTCCACCCGTAACAAGCAGACTATCCGCTTGCTTAAATACGCTCACCGTCGCGTATTCTACTGGCTCAGTTGTGCCCGCTTGCACCAGCTTGCCTTTGATGGCAAACTTGGCAGAAACCACGTCCTTGGGTGCCTGGCCTAGAGCCGTCCATACAGCAACAACCATGATGCCTGCAGTTAGTATGAGTTTTTTCATGATGCAAAAGGAACACGGCTTCATGAAGGATGTTTGTACAGAATTTGAAGCAATTCTGAAGATGTCAAACTGATTGTTTAGATGGCCTAAATGTTATTTGAACGGTGTGCTTTTCCTCTGCAAACCGGTATTCAATGGTATAGCCATTGAAGTCACAGATTTTCTTCACGATGGCAAGCCCCAATCCCATCGACTGATCACTTTGATTCGACTTTTTGAACCGTCGAAACAGCTCACTGGGGTCCACATGTAAAGGATTCCCAGTGTTGGTGATGGTAAACGTAGATTCATTTAAGACCACCGATACACTGCCTCCTTCCCAATTGTGACGAATTGCATTGTTGATCAAGTTAGTGAACATCAGTTCTATGAGCACCTCATTGGAATTCAAATGCACGTCCTCGGATAGGGTGCTACTGAGTTTCAAACCCTTTAGTTCAAACAGCTCTTTGAATTCCTCTAGCAGATTTAGCAGCAACTTTGAGATTGCTACATCAGATGCCTCCGAAAACTCATTGTTCTCAATTTTTGTCAACAATGCCAAAGCATTGCTCATGTTGCTCAGCCTACGAGTGGCACGCTGGATCGCGCTCAATTGTTCCACCTCTTCCATCGAGAGTCGATCATTGTTCAGCAACACCTCCAATTTCGTCTGAATGATGGCAATAGGGGTCTGAAATTCATGCGAAGCATTTTCAGAAAACTCCTTGAGCGACCGGTAGTCTGATCGCACTTTTTCGGTCATCTCATGCAGGAACCGATTGAGGCGCTTAAACTCCGACACCCCTGATTTTGGAAGTATCATTCCATTATTGGGATCTTTTAGTGAAAACGTTTTGATCTGTGCCAACGTCAAATTGAAGGGTCTAAGGATAAAGTAAGAAGCGACCAAACCAATAATAAGTACTGCTCCGAGTAAGATCAAATACATGGTGATTAGCGAGGTATTAAGTCCATCACGGATGTCATCCTCCTCAATGATGACGTCATACAGCGAAATGGCGTAAGAGCGATTGTTGTGATTCTTTATCGCATCCAGTCTAAGATGAGGTTCTATACGACCAAGCTGAGCATGAAGTACCAGGGTATCTGAAAAAACCATCTTTTCAGCTTGAATATCAGCGAGAGGGTAGACAATCATCTTTGCCCAGCGAATGGTGTCTTCAGGCGCTCTCCGTTCGATCATGTTTTCTACCCGATCCAAGCGCTCCTCCAGAAACCTACGCTGCTCATACTGCACCTCTCCCATCATGATATTGAAGCTGATTACCCCGCCAATGGCAAAGACAACCAGCGAAACCACGACAAAAATGATGGTGATACGAACAATCAGGTTCATTCTTCTTCTTTCAATTTATAGCCCACGCCATAGACCGTCTTGATGTAATCCTTGCCTCCAGCCTCTACGATCTTCTTTCGTACATTCTTGATGTGCTGATACACAAAATCAAATGAATCGGCCGTATCCATATAGTCTCCCCAAAGGTGCTCAGCAATGGCTTGTTTCGTAAGGAGCCGTTTTTGATTTACGATGATGTAGTGGAGCAAATCGTACTCTTTCCGGGTAAGGTCTAGGATCTTTTCATTGACGGCTACTTCTCTCGTCTCCAGATTGATTTGGATCTCATTAAACCCTATGCCCTTCTGTCCCCCCTCCTTTCGCCTGCGATAGACTGCCTTGCTGCGAGCATTGAGTTCAGCCAAGTGAAAGGGCTTGGGCAGGTAATCATCTGCTCCTAGCTCCAATCCCTTTAGTTTATCATCCAGGGCATTTTTAGCCGAAATAATAATCACGCCTAAACCAGGCCAGTTGGTGCGAACGCTCTCTAGCAGATCCATGCCATTTCCATCTGGCAGCATCAGATCGAGGAGCATGACATCATATTGGAATGCGTATAGCTTTTCGACAGCCTTAGCAAATGTTGGGGCCACCTCACACACGTCACCTTCTGCCATAAAGTACATCTTTACACTCTTGGCTAGCTCCGCCTGATCCTCCACGAGCAACAATTTCATACTTCAAACATAGCTGTACTTTTTGAAGCAATTCTGAATTACAAAGCATGGGAAGAAACTACTTCGCAAAAATCATCCATTATGAATAACGGAAGTGAATGGGTAGTTTTGATGGAAGTATAAGAGGTATATGGTGCATAAGTGCACTATATACGGATGTTGCAGTGAATGATCTTAGCTTCCAATGTATAGGCTTAGGGTTTTCAGCGGCCATTTGGTATCGGCCAGTTTTTGA
>JABSPG010000828.1 GCA_013214445.1 Ekhidna sp.
AGTGCATATTGGATAATGTTATCATCTGTACTATTCATTACGAACAGTTTTGATCCATCCGCATTAAAAGTAAGATCTCGCGGATTACTCACTTTACCAGACACATCTAGTGTTTCTGCACCCGCTGGACTTGCATTTGAAATATCATATGGTGTTCCCATGGTGTAGGTGAAAATGGAGTTTTCACCACTTCCGACTACATACATCTTCGTGCCTTCTAAATTAAATCGCACTCCAAAAGGAGAAGTAGTTTGGGCAGACAAATCATAGGTGTCTGCTTGAATGGCGCTACTAAGGGTATAGTTTGTGGAAAGATTATACGCAATCACCTGATCAGTCGCTGCGCCATCCACGATAAACATTCGATCCCCTTCATAATTGAAAAAAAGCCCGCCAAAAGCACCTACTGGCTGTGATTCACCTACTGTGACTCCAGAAGCTATGGAGAATGGTGTTATTAAGTTGTATTCTCTTACGGTCGAACTAGTTCCTAAAATAAACATGCTCGTTCCGTCTGAACTGAATTGAACAAATCTTGGATTTGTTTCTTGGGCAGTTGTTGTATAGAAATCACCCGTGTAAACCGGGGGTCTCTCAAATGATGTTAAATCAATGGGAGATGCGTAATTCACCTCGGGTGTTTGTCCAGATGAGAATAAAGACAAACAAGTAAATAGACCTGAAACAATAAAATTTAATATAGATTCTTCTGCTAAAGCAAGTGATTTTGCATTGATTAGTCGACACATAGACTGTAGTGATTAAAAATTAAACAGTAAAAGCCCGTTAGACTAATTGAGTCTGTACAGGAATCACTAAGGCGATCACGAATTTAAACATTATTGAATCAATTCAAGATTATGATTTTGCTAATCACAAAAAATTGAACTAATACAACTAAGGAAAGTTTTCGTACTAAAGAAGGCTGTCAATACAATTCGTACTTGCAGAAATCACATTCGAGTTTTCCATTGTACAACTTGATTCGTTCTGAATCCTTAAGACCTATTTGTTTTAGGGCTTTCTTGTTGGAGCTGATGAGCCATGCGTCGTATCCATTAAAATGTTGCTTAAAGGCATCCCCCATCGTTTTGTAAAATTCTAAAATATCATCTCCTATTCGCTCACCATACGGAGGATTGGTCACGATCGTACCGTGATCATTGATAGGTTTGAATTCCCTGAAATCCATGGTTTTGATTTTCACTTCTCTTCTCAGACCAATTTTCCCGAGGGCTTTTCTGGCCAAAGAAACCGCACTATCGTCTACATCTATGCCTACCAAATCCATACTTGGCTTTCTAATTTTTCCAAGCTCTTCATTTTTGATATTATTGAAGAGTACCGGGCTATATTCCGGCCAGGTACGGAAGCCAAAATCTCTTCTTTTGAGGTTTGGTCCCATGTTCATAGCTATCATAGCTGCTTCCGTAAGTATCGTGCCACTGCCACACATCGGATCCACCAAAGGAGACTTCTTGTCCCATCCAGAAAGAAGCACCATGCCTGCAGCTAGCACTTCATTCATGGGTGCTCTATGTCCATCGTCCCGATAGCCTCTTTGATTAAGGGCAGCTCCAGAGCTATCCATAGAAACAGTAAAAAAGTCGTTTGCACAATGAATATTGAATAGCACATCCGGTTTCTCTGTATCAATATTTGGTCGCCTTCGATACTTGTTTCGATACTGATCTACCATCGCGTCCTTGGCCTTTAAACCTACGAACTTGGAGTGTGTAAAGATCTCCGAAAAGATGACTGGGTCAATGGCAAAAGTCTGATCAACATCTAAAAAGATAGACCAATCAAACTCCATCATCTTATCATAGAGTTGCTTCTCATTCTTTGCATGAAAGGTGTAAATAGGCACCA
>JABSPG010000829.1 GCA_013214445.1 Ekhidna sp.
CTTAGGGAGGCTCTCAAGAGCGCACAGGGAAAGATTGAGGACTTAACCAAAGAGCTGAAAAATGTTTGTAGCAATGCAAAGAAAAAGGAAACTGCAATGAGCAAGGCCAAGAAGGAGCTTCAAAGCAAGGTGGCCACGCTTAAGGAGCAAGTGGAGCAAGTGGAGCAACAACGCGATGGGTACAAGGATCGGCTAGGCAAAGCCAATGCCTACCTAGAGGACAAGTCTAAGGGGTTCCTAGCCGAGCAGCAACCACAGTTCTAGTTGAGGACTAGACACCTAAAACCCTGAACCTTTCATCAATAAATCACAGCTTGAACGTAGTTGGTCGATTGTTCTTTGTGAAGCTGGCCAACTGTGTTCTATTCTTCTTACAGTAGACGTTGAAAAAACGCCAAGTGGGATGCTCTCGATCCAGAAAGTTAGTGAAGGAAACCAGGTTTCTAACATGCCAAGCTTTGAAGTCCTCAGCGCCTACTTTTACGATGCACTTGTAAGGTGCTGGTGGTCGCTTTTTCTTCCTCATGTGGCTCTATGGTTGATTTATTGATGAAAGGTTCAGGGTTTAGGTGTCTAGCTCTCCTTACTCTGGTGGTAATGTGGCTGGCCTTCGTTTTGAACTGATCCTGCCATCAACTAAGGCTTGTTCCACCATCTCAAAGAAGTAAGCAAGGTTCAGAACTTGATGCGTTACGTTGTTGCCTTCTCCGTCTAATCCATTCTGGACTAGACCGATCATTGTCAATCGTTGAACGTCTCCCAGCAGTTGAAAAAACCAAAGATCATCGCAATTGTGAAGCCCGTCTAGTGGCTTTTTGTTATCTTCATTGTTAGTACACATTATAGTAATGTTTTACTGTTATGTAATAGTGCAAGGTGGTAGGACACTTTGCACTTTTTTTATTTTATAATTTCATATTCAAAGATGGTTTGTAGGACATTATGCCGTTCTATATCTGAACCTTTAAAAAAGTACTTAGGATTCAGTGTATAGATTCCTCTTATGGCCTTACCTTGGAATACCTTCCTAATAATCAGGTTTTTTTGAGTTAAAGAAACTACAGCTCTGTTGACACTATTGTACGCTAGATTTGTTTCTTCTGCTATCTCTATCTTGACATCCTTCTGTATCCTCACTTCATTGGTATTGTAGCCTGCTCTACTCACCAGAGCCAATAAAACCTTGTAGTCTCCCTTAGTATTCAATTTCAACACTCCTGAAAGGTCTTCTAAGTACATCATTACAAATTTATCCTTCTGTACTCGTTTGCGTGTTTTTATCGTCAGGCTTAACTGCTCGCCATCATTTGTAATTATTCTTTCAGACTCCTGAAAATAGTGATTAGACATTTAAAATGGTATTTTTTAGTAATACACAATGATACAAAATAATATTACAAAACCAAAGCTTAAACCGTTCTCTGTAATAAAAAAAATTATCTCTAGTGTGCGTATACATATTTCTCAAGTAACGTATACATATCTTACAGCACTCACATAGATATTGCTTCACAAAGCATAAGTACCTGATTAAAAGAACCTTACATTGCTTTGTTCTATGTAGTGTATATAATCTCTAAAAGTTTACACTTGAGTAGGACATTGACGTGGTTTTCCATAGACACATTCCGTTGTTATAGCAGCTAAAACAGAACTCAGTAAAACGATTTGTTAAAATGTCTATATTGATGATTTTCAATCTGTTGTAGCTGCTGCAACAAATTCAATGGCCGCTACAACACTATGATTTGACTAAGCATATTCCATAACTTTGTGCCTTTTAGTGAGTTAATATTTATAATCAACTGTAGTTCAATGTGTTGCGGCAGCCTCAACACTGTTGAGGCTGCCGCAACAAAAAGTA
>JABSPG010000830.1 GCA_013214445.1 Ekhidna sp.
ACTGCTATGGCATCATCTGCAATCGGGTTATTGCCTGCTGCATCAAGTGCATCGTCATACATGTCCCACCACTCTCTGGTACTTGCAAATGTTGGAAGATTGAAAGCTTGAGAAACTCCTGACGTGTAACTGACGCTCGTGGATGAGCCTCCACTACCTCCAGTTTTTGTTGTCACGATGATCACACCGTTCGCACCTCTTGATCCATAAATTGCCGTTGCGGACGCATCCTTAAGGACTTCTACAGATGCAATATCATCTGGGTTAATTGAAGCCATAGGATTAAAATCAGCCTGACCAGAAACAGCAGCAATGGGAATGCCATCAATAATGAAAAGAGGATTGGTATTTGCAGAAACAGAGTTGGTCCCTCTTACTTGTATCTTAATAGGACCGCCAGGAACACCTCCGGCAGTATTTACCTGGACCCCAGCCACAGATCCTTGAAGTGCTTGGTCGAATGAAGGCAATTTTAGAGCGGCAAGCTCATCTCCTCCGATCGAAGATATAGACCCTGTAATTTCAGACTTTTTCAAGGTGCCATAACCTACCACAACTACTTCTTCTAGCAACTCTAAGTCTTCCTCCAATTCAATGTTGATGGTCGTTTGAGTTCCTACGGTAACTTCCACAGTCTGATATCCTAAGTAGGAAAAAACAAGAATATCCTCTGGTGAAGCCTCCAATGAATAACTACCATCAATATCAGTAATTGCTCCCTTGCTCGTGCCCTTAATAGCAATTGTAACTCCAGGCAACTCAAAGGCTACACCATTTTCATCGGAGGTTACCACTCCTCGAATGGTATTCTGTGCGCTCGCTTGAACAACAATTAGTGAAAAAGCGACTACAACTAGAAAGTTTAGTTTCTTTAAATATTTCATAAAAATGCAGTAGTTATTTATAAGCAACGTTAAAATCTTTAGTTAATAGTAGACGATAATTACGGTTCATTTAAGGGGCAAACTGGTATCATTGGTCTTTTTTAGAGCGATACACAGTCACCCCACCGGGAGGTACTTCAGATTTACCAATAAATACTTCAGACAAATCAGTGATCTCAAACGTATTAGCTGAATAGTTGACAAACGTCCGAATGCCGTCTCTGTATTCTGTGAAAATGTAGGGAGGCAGGTCAAACAGCTCAAGCTTTGACTTGTCCGATAGCACTTTCTTCATGACATCCTGCTCCAATTCCCAGTTATCAGACCATGCACCTATAAAGGTCACAGATCCTCGACCCAAGTCTCTGTGAGTGACAGCTGCTTTACCCTCATAAAATTGATCCCCGTACTGCGCAAGGGCGCTGGTTCCTTCATTTACACTCATCACTTCACCCCAAGTATGCCATTTATACCTTTCATCTTGAAACTGAACTTCTCCAGGGTACTTAGCGGGTAGATGGTCATAAAATTCTATTTCCGCTCCAATCAAATCCCAAATTGGTTCCTGGAGCTTCTCCTCCCATAAATGACCATTTTCATCCTTTATGCCCGTGCGAGTGGACAAAATTAGATGTCCACCTTCCTTTGCATAATTGATCAGCTTTCCAATCAGCTCCTTGGTAATGATCTGATAGGCAGGAACCACCATGAAGGGATGTTTCTTAGGATTGAAGGTTCCGTCCTCTTGAACAAAATCCACAGAAACTCCGAGCCTTTTCAAACCTTGATAATAGGTGTAGATATGTTGCCAGCTATCCCAATCTGCATGATGCTTGTGATTTTCCATATCAAGCAGGTTTTTGTAACTCATCAAAAATGCTGTGCGAGTTGCTTCTTCATACTTTGAAGGCTTGTTTGAATCCAGTTCATTCTCCAACTTTCGAATTTCTTGCATTGCTTGGACAAATTCAGCACCCC
>JABSPG010000831.1 GCA_013214445.1 Ekhidna sp.
TCAATTTATTGGAATGCTTACCGATAGCAGGAGTTTCCTGTCATTCCCTAGGCATGAGTACTTTAGAAGGATCCTCTGCAATCTAATTGGAAAGGATGTGGTGAATGGAGAATTGCCAGCAGACGAAAAACTATTGGGAGGAATCGTACAGGATATCTGCTACAACAACGCAAAGAAATATTTACAATTTGATAAATAATTAAGATGAAAAAAGTAGTCACTTTCGGAGAAATTATGCTAAGGCTAGCCCCTCAGGGATTCTTGAGATTCTCTCAAGCTTCCTCCTTTGATGTAGTTTATGGGGGAGGGGAATCTAATGTGGCGGTATCCTTAGCCAATTACGGCGTTCCTGTAGACTTTATTACGAGGTTGCCGGAAAACGATTTAGGAAAATGCGCCATGATGGAAATGCGCAAAAGAGGTGTAGGAGTTGATAGTATTGCGTGGGGTGGAGAGCGCCTGGGAATTTACTTCCTGGAAACTGGTTCAGTGGCTAGAGGCAGTAAGGTGGTATATGATCGAGCACACTCAGCTATGTCTCAGATTGAACCGGGTATGATTGATTGGAAAGAGGTATTCAAAGGAGCTGGCTGGTTTCACTGGACAGGGATCACACCTGCGATTTCACAGAGCGCTGCTGACGCATGTTTGGAGGCAGTTAAAGTAGCAGATGAGATGGGGTTGACCATCTCTACGGATTTGAATTATCGAGCCAAGCTTTGGAAGTATTGCGATCATGCAAAACGAGAAGAGATCATGACTGAGCTTACTTCCCATTGCGATATTGTGCTAGGAAACGAAGAAGATGCTGAAATGCATTTTGGCATAAAGCCTGAAGGAATCACTGTACAAACGGAAGGTCACAATGTGAAAGCGGAAGCATTTCTTTCTGTCTGCCAGCAAATGATGAGCAAATTTCCGAAGGCGAAGAAGGTGATCACGACCCTTCGAGGATCGATCTCTGCTTCTCACAACACCTGGGCAGGTGTGCTATACGATGGGAGTAAGATGTATGAAACGCGACAGTATCAGATCACGGATATTGTAGATCGAGTTGGAGGAGGAGACTCTTTCATGGGAGGGCTTATTTACAGTTTGATGAAGTATGAAGGAGACGACCAGACCGCTCTTGATTTTGCAGTGGCGGCTTCTTGTTTGAAGCACACCATCAAGGGGGATGCTAACTTGGTGACGGTATCTGAGGTAGAAAAACTAATGGGAGGTGATGCCTCCGGTAGAGTAGCAAGATAAAAATATTGGGAGGGGGATCGTTTTCAAAAGCAGCTAATATTCATTGTATTTAGCCCCCTCCCTAAACTTATTCATAAACGAAATGGCAAGATTTACTAGACTAGAAGTTGCTCAAAAGATGAAGGAGACGGGTATGGTTCCTGTTTTCTATCACCACGATATTGAAGTTTGTAAAGCGGTTGTGAAATCCTGCTATGATGGAGGTGTTCGGGTTTTTGAGTTCACCAACCGGGGTGATTTCGCTCACGAAGTATTTGGACAGCTCAATAAGTTCGTGATAGATGAGTGTCCTGAATTGATTTTAGGTATTGGTTCAGTGATCGATGCGGGCACCACTTCGTTATACCTTCAATTGGGAGCAAACTTCATTGTATCTCCGATTTTAGATGAAGAGATGGCACGGACATGTAACAAACGAAAGGTAGCATGGAGCCCTGGATGCGGTTCGGTTACTGAGATTGGAAAAGCTCATGAGTTTGGATCTGAAGTGGTTAAGATCTTCCCAGGTTCGCAAGTGGGAGGACCTGATTTTGTGAAAGCGGTAAGAGGACCATTTCCGTATGCTAGCATACGGAAATGGTCCTCTTACCGCTTTCACAAAAT
>JABSPG010000832.1 GCA_013214445.1 Ekhidna sp.
TCCGCACTCATCCAACTACCTGTCTGCTCCAGAAAAGCATCAGCCCAAGTATTGAAAGCAGATACCACCTGAGACTCATCAAGATTAGAGAGAACCGAAAAGAACGTTACATAACTTGGTACAGGGTGAGACAAGCCTAACTCTTTAGTGAGAACCTCACTGTAAGCCTTGCCAAATCGACCAATACCGCGATAACCCGTTGAACCACAACAGTAACTCAATATACTTATTACAAGTAAATGCTCTAAACTGATTCGCTTACCCTGACTGCGACGAGGATCTTCAATAGTTGATAAAGATTCAAGTAATGTCATAGCTGATACTTTTTTCTCACAAACATACCTATTATAAAGAACTTAACAGCCCTGCCCCTAAGGGGCTTACCTATAGTCTCAAAAGCCGTTGCTCAGTCAGGTATACTCAAATAGGCTCTTTGAAGAGATATTATTTTTTGTAATCAACCTCAAATAGCTGTAAAAACTGTATCTGTTCTTCTATCAAGGTAGTTGTTTTATGATGTTCTTCCTGTCTTTCAATATATCTCACAACACTATCAAACTGTGATTGACTATATGAGAAGGCAGCGTAACCAGCTTGCCACCTGAATGTACCTCCTACCAGGTTATTTTGGTTGACCCATTGAGACGACTTAGCCTTTGCATCTCTCATTACATCAGAAAGTAATACAGAAGGCTTGAGACGAAAAAAGCAATGTATATGGTCTTCTACTCCATTCACGATATAAGAATAGCAACCAATCTCCTGAATAAAGTGACTAACAACACTACAAAGATCTACCTTCCATACGGGATTTATGAGAGCCTCTCTGTACTTCACAGCAAAGATGCAGTGGATATACAGACAATGATAAGTGTGACCCATATAAAGTTATAATATAATTCAACACCATTAGGTGTGATTTATTTTAGCCTCGGGTGATAACCCGTGGTTATCTATGCATAAGCAAACAAAGGCCGTTCACTCATCCAACGGTTCACTTCTTCTTTTACCTCAGCTATAACAGATGAGTTATCAATATTCATCAGCACCGTGTCTATCAGATTACAAACAGTTTGCATATCACTCTCAACCAAACCACGAGTAGTGATAGCTGCCGTACCAATACGCATACCTGATGTGACCATTGGTGAGTTATCATCAAAGGGTACCATGTTTTTATTGATGGTAATTTCTGCCAATCCCAGTGTTTCCTCTGCCTGCTTACCTGTCAAGTTCTTACTACGCAGATCAATGAGCATCATGTGATTGTCCGTACCACCTGATATAATGTTGTAGCCTTTCTCTACAAAAGCATTAGCCAGTGTACGGGCATTAGTCTGAACTTGCTTGACATATTTCAGGTAATCATCAGAAAGGGCCTCACCAAAAGCAACAGCCTTAGCAGCGATAATATGTTCAAGTGGTCCGCCTTGTGTACCGGGGAACACACCAGAATCCAGCAAGCCACCCAGCGTACGTAGCTTCCCTTTTTTGTTTTTAATACCCAGTGGGTTCTCTTCATTCTTACCCACTAAGATCAATCCACCACGAGGACCACGTAGCGTCTTGTGAGTAGTCGTTGTAACAATGTGACAATACTCAACTGCATTTTTGAGTAGACCTCTGGCAATCAGACCAGACGGGTGTGAAATATCAGCCAGTAAAACAGCTCCTATTTTATCTGCCACGGCACGCAGTTGCTCATAATTCCAGTCACGAGAGTAGGCAGAAGCACCGCAGATAATCATTTTAGGCTTCTCGGCCAGAGCCTTTTGCTCTACCTTGTCCCAGTCTATGATACCCGTTTCTTTCTCTACTCCATAAAAAACAGGGTTGTATACCTTTCCTG
>JABSPG010000833.1 GCA_013214445.1 Ekhidna sp.
CATGAAGCCCTTCGGCCTCACCTCATCTACGGTGTTATCCAGTAGCATCTTCACGAGCTCGCCCGATTGGTTATAGATGGCAGTTTCGGAGGCAAATCTGGAGTAGGGCACCAGGTAAGAAAATGGACGTTTTACTTTGGTGATCATGACATAGTTTCCATCAGGAGAATAGCTCATGCCTCGGTACATGCCGGTATCCATCCACTTTTCAGTGTTGCCATCCAGAGATACTTTGTAGATTTCAGCCCTTGCCAGCTGTTCAAAGTTTTGTTCATCGACAGGGTTTTTCAAGAGATCTTGATAGGTTCTGTTTTGTGCTTTTGCTCCAGAGCTTTCCGTCACCGTAGGTCCGGAGGGTACAGCGGTAGCCGCGTTTACCAAGGGTTTTCTGTCAGCGGGAAGCATTTTCACTAGCATGCTTTTGCTGTCAGCAGCCCAGGTCATAGGCCATCGCATGTTTGCATTGGCACCTGCATTGGTCAGTTTTTTCGCAGTTCTTTTGGTAATGTCTAAGACCCATATCTCCACACCGCTAGCAGTGGTATGGGTAAAGGCCATCATTTCTTCGTTGGGAGACCAGCTGAAATACGCCAGTCTGGGGCTCTCTGGTAGACCGGAAACTTGCACCGCTTCTTTGTCAAAAGCCTTTTTTACTTTCAGGTTATTGTAGAAGGTGGTACGGCTACCAATGTTGGTCACCGGGTTTATTCTGAGTCCTCCCAGTCTAAGTTCCTCTTCGGATAGCTCCGCAATGGTTTTGTAGGCGTTGCGATAGAGTAGCACTACGTTTTCCCCGTCGTTGCTGATCCGAACCGCTGGCGCCAGGGGTGCATCTACCAGTTCTTTGATCTCTTTTGGGGGTTCCTGATATCCCAATGCTCCCTGAGCAAGCGCTGCTAAGGAAACCAGAAGGGATAGTACAAATGAGGTGAGTTGTTTCATTATTACTTTTATTTTAAGTGATTTCGTGATGAAGATAGAAAGGAATGGCTGAACCACTCGTGTAATCCCATTAATTGAAGGATATGTTCGATTAAGTTGTAAAATCTGATATTTTTAGGTAGGGTATTTTCTTGCTGCCTTGTACTAGCAATAGAAAACTCAAAAAGCTAAATGGAATGAAAACTACTCGACTTTTAATTACTGGTTTTGTAAGCATGACTTTGCTCACTGCTTGCTCTGACCAAAACGTTCAGTTGCCCGCACCTGTGATCCGGGAGTTCTCTGCTAATGAGTCCGAAGTGGCCTCTTCAGCAAACAACTTCACTTTTGATCTGATGTCACAGATTGAGCAGGAGTTTCCGTCGGAAAACTACTTTATCTCGTCTTTCAGTATCAGTACAGCTTTGTCCATGGTCATGAACGGAGCTTCTGAAAATTCACAAGATGGATTTATAGAAACATTGAATCTGGATGGAATGTCTCCAGCGGAGATCAACGAGGCGTATAAGTCATTGACAGAGTACATCTACAGCTTGGACCCTTCAGTCACGTTGAATGTAGCTAACTCCAACTGGTATTCACAAGAGTTTACCATACAAGGGGATTTTTCAACTACGCTGCAGAACTTTTACGCTGCAGATATCTTCGAAAGGGATTTTGCTGATCCCGCGACGCTCACCGCATTGAATGGGTGGGTAGAAAATGAAACACAAGGAAAGATTAAGGATATACTGCCGAACATCAATCCCAACGATGTGATGTTTTTGATCAATGCGATCTACTTCAAGGCTGCCTGGACCAATCCCTTCGATGCAAACGAAACGACCGATATGCCTTTCAATCTGGCTGATAACCAAACCGTCAACGTCCCCACTATGTCTGGAGAGGTTAAACATTGGGTGACCT
>JABSPG010000834.1 GCA_013214445.1 Ekhidna sp.
GGCATTTGTTACGTAGGTTATCTCTACAGATATTAATTAATCGTGTCAGGAGACTAGGACAGTTAGGATGAGTGATCTTGTCGGCAAATTAATGACTAAATCTTGTTTATTGATATCATTAAATCTTTAAATAAGTAATCCGTCTAACTGAACAACCCTTTTATTTTATTGCAGTTTATATCAATATCCATGTACGGAAGTATCAAAAAATATAAGGTTTTCACACTATGGTTTTTAGCCATAATGATGCTTGCTGTACACCCTGCGCAATCCAAAGAGTCTGTAAAAGAGGTTGAGGATACAGAGGAAGTTCGTTTATATTTTCAAGTCGGAAAACATGTAAAACAGAAACCAAAAACTTTTCCATCAAATAACCGGAATCCTCTTTTTGTTGCGAACATTCCCTTTGAAAAAGGCACCCCTACCAAATCACCTCTTCGGAGGTATATCCTTTATTGTAATTTGATTTACTACCAGTGAGGATGGCTGTTCATTAACAGCTAAACCATGTAGTACTTCAAATTAACAATAATGAAATTCAAACAATATTTTTCTGACAGGAGCAATACGCTCCTACCTAATATAATTGGTGATGATGTTCTTAGTAGCAAAGATGCTCGTGATCTTCGTAAACACGATCTCAAAAGAGCTGTGATCCTAGGAACTACTTACAATCTTGAAAGTAGTATAGAATACATTGATTCTTCTGGAAGAAGTATGATTGTAATCTCTCGAGTGATCGCTTTAAGCCAAGAAAATGCGATTCTTCAAAACGATAGGATCATCCCCATTACGATGATAAGTAAGGTTGTTGTTTAGTAGCAATGTAGTTGATAAAGTGCCCCTTTTCTTCTTGGGGGCGCTTTCTAACTAAAATCGTAGCTTTTCCCGATAGGGATAATTCGCTGATCTATTTCCACATTTTCGTTATTGAACGACGTAACGTGGTTCCCGTTCACAATGAACGACTTGTGCACACGCTGAAAATTTCCCTGAAGCAGAGATTCTGCCTCTTTCAAAGTCATATAGGAGATCAGACTCTTTCCACCCCTAAGATAAATAGTCACATAGTTGCCAAGACCTTCCACATAGCTAATCTCTGAAGGTAAAACACGATGAAAACGCTTATCACTTCTGATTTCCAGATATTTCTCATTTTGTACTTCTTTCGACCTCTTTAGTGCCCTCCATTCTTTATAGATCTTTAATGAGGTCAGCAGCATCGCAGTGGTGTTTACCAAAACGATGGATTTTACGAAAGCCGGGATTTCTAAAACTCTCTGACGTTCTGCGAAAAAGAAATCATGGAAGAAATACGTAAGGAATCGTTGGACAACACCAGCGATAATTACAATCAATAAATATCGAAGTAGGAATTGTACCTCTCTCTCTTTGGCTAAAAAGGTGGGAATCAGGTAATAGAGAGAAATATAGGAAGTTGCAATCCGAATCGGCATAAGCACAAACTCTAATTGAAACGACTGAAAGTAGCTATCACCCTTTGCCCAAATCATACCGAAGAGCACATAGTATGTGATCCAAAAAACAACATGAGTCAGAATCCGTGAGTCAAATAAGTATAGATCTTTGGTAATAAACCTCAAGCTAAATCATATTTAAAGGGTCGTTCGCATAAAAACCGCCATAGGATACGTAAAAGTAAGTTTTTTGATCATCTAGGAGTTTCATTTCACGTCTAAAAAAAGACAACAAAATGAAATATCTTATGAAGTACCATATCCTTATCTTACTCCTTTTCAGCTCCATGACTCATGCTCAAGAACTAACAAGAAGAGCCAAATGGGAAGCAAACTTCAAATTAAATCCATCTGGACCTGGGGCA
>JABSPG010000835.1 GCA_013214445.1 Ekhidna sp.
AAGCGTTCTTATCTAGACAGTTCAGATCTTCGAAGGCGAGTTTTAGTCGCTCTACAAATGATTTTTCCGCTTCTCTGATCCAAACTCTTGGGTCGTACTTCTTTTTGTTTGGCTTGTCATCACCCTCTGGGTTTCCAATCTGACCTTGCAGATAGCCTTCGTTTGCTTGGTAGAATTCCTTTATTCCATCCCAATAAGCCCACTGTAGGTCTGTATCGATATTCATTTTGATAGCACCGTAAGTGATGGCCTCTCGGATTTCCTCTCTTGAAGAACCAGATCCTCCGTGGAAAACAAAGTTCACGGGATTTGACGCTGTATTATGCTTTTCTTCAATGTGATCTTGAGAATTCTTCAAGATGATAGGAGTCAATTTTACATTCCCTGGTTTGTAAACTCCATGCACATTTCCAAACGCTGCAGCAATGGTGAAATTATCACTCACTTCTTTCAACTTCTCATAAGCATAAGCTACTTCTTCCGGTTGGGTGTACAGCATGCTGTTGTCGATGTCAGAATTATCTACTCCATCTTCTTCGCCACCAGTAACACCAAGCTCGATCTCAAGCGTCATACCCATCTTATTCATGCGTTTAAAATATTCCACGCATGTACCAATATTTTCCTCTATGGGTTCCTCGGATAAGTCTAGCATGTGTGAGGAGTATAATGGACTTCCAGTCTGTTCGAAGTGTTTTTCTCCTGCATCTAGCAATCCATCGATCCAAGGAAGTAGCTTTCTGGCCGCATGGTCTGTGTGAAGAACAACTGTCACTCCGTATGCTTCAGCCATCTTATGAACGTGATGTGCTCCAGCAACACCTCCTGCTATAGCTGCAGCCTGACCTTCATTGGAAAGCCCTTTGCCAGCCATAAATGCAGCTCCACCATTCGAAAACTGAATGATTACTGGAGATTTTATATCTCTTGCAGTCTCTAAAACAGCATTTATTGTACTAGAGCTAGTAACGTTCACTGCTGGTAAGGCAAAGTCGTTTTCGTTGGCATAGTTTAGAAGGTCTGTAACCTCCTGTCCGGTAAGTACACCAGGTCTAAATTTCATTGTATAAATATTAGAAGTTGTAAACAGGTTTTGAGGTGCAAATATAACTTCTAGTATACGTAATGAAAACGATTAATCACTCCATGTGATAAGCTCGCTGCATGCTTTGCGAGTCGATGTTAGGGTCAGAATCGATTAGTTGTGATTCCTTGTCCCATTCATAGGCAGCTATCGCCATTAA
This sequence comes from Ekhidna sp., assembly GCA_013214445.1. Lineage (GTDB taxonomy): Bacteria > Bacteroidota > Bacteroidia > Cytophagales > Cyclobacteriaceae > Ekhidna. Next base: position 1,245 of record JABSPG010000835.1, read on the forward strand.
AGTGACTAGGTAAAGTAGTTTGATTAGGATTTTCCACTTCATAATGACCTTTTAGACACGTTAGATGGTGGAATGGTTGAAATGATCAAAATCAGTTCTGTGAATGTGGAAAATTCTTAGACGAATGAAAATGGCGTGACCCTTTCTTTAATAGTATTAGTCTCGCTGGTCACGCCATTTTGCTTTAATCTTCTACATCCTTTTTCACGATTGCGTAGTAGATGAGGAACCCGATGGAGATACACACTGCTTCTATGCCATAAGGCATTGCTTCGTCTCCATCTAGACCCATGGCATCTATGATGATGAGGCCAAGCCCTCCAAAGAGTACAAGTAGACCCCATTTCAGCGCACTTTGCTTACTGTTTTGTTTTTTAAATAGGTTTATTGTTTCAGGGCTCACCATGTCTTTATCGATTAGTTTTCTCTTTAGAGAGTAATTAGTCAGTGTAGAAACAAAAAGAATTGTCGATCCGAACACGGAAATAATTGCTATGATTGGTATTAATTCTTGCATTTTATTTTAGTTTTTGTGAAACATTTTCATGTATGACAGTGAGAAGTTTTTCAAATGTTGCAGGAAATAAAAAAATATTTTT
>JABSPG010000836.1 GCA_013214445.1 Ekhidna sp.
CTCCATAAGTTATAACCGCTTTGGATAGATATTTTTTACCATGCTTCTTCTCAATCTTATCTCTTAGATCACTAATCTTTTGAGGATCAGATCTTGGGCTATCTGTTCTATGATAGGTTATGAGGCCATTTCCAAAAAGCTGACGTTTAATTACACGGCATTTTTCAAGCAGCATAGCTATAATGTTGGCAATGCAGAGCAGTTGATCGACCTGGTGCGAGGAGGTGCTTTGAAAGACCAAGTAGATGAATTGAAAGAAGCTCTTGGTAAACCAGATAACGGAGATGAGATCCAACGATCTGCTCATAAACTGAAAGGGACTTGTATGACGCTGCACTTCGAAAAGCTGGAAGAGAAAGTAAGACAGATGGAAGATTTATATCCAGACTACAGTAGCGATAGAGTTTCTCCTATACTTTCAGAAATAAACAGAGGATATGAAAAAGTGGTCAAAGTAATATCCGCTCGTGACTATCAAGTGAATAAGTAGAAAATCTCCTCGTTTCCTTACGGGAGATTTGTATGATTCTATTGTAGCCCTTGAATTCCCCTAGTTCTATGCCGCACAGACTGGAATTTTTCTATACCTATGTTTAGTCGTTTTTACTATTTCAGTTAACTTCCACCAATCATTTTAATCAAAAAAAACATAGATATGAAAAGAGTCATTTTCTTAATGCTTACAGTTGTCCTTTATAGTACAGTTTCTGCACAGCAAAATGTGGAATTCAAAGTAGTGACCATTATTGAATCCATCGTTCCAGGCGGTGTGGGTCGGTCTAGAATCATCGAAAACAAGACTGAGCTGAATGCAGATGACTATGCCGCTGATAGGACAGATGGCAAAAAGAGTAAAATGGATTCCAATAGGAAGGATGTCAAAGTGGAGCAATTTAGCGAAGGGCTCTTACTTAACTTTTATAGTCTGACGGGTATTAATTTCCAGAATGTGGCTTCTAATGATGCGTTGATTACCTCCAAAATCAACAACCTTGTTAAGGAAGGCTGGGATTTGACCTTTGTTACCAGTGGTGTGGAAAGCGATGCGGGGACAGCAAAAGGACTAGGAGGAGGTCAAAGTGATGGACGAGGTATCTTTATTACGCGTCTCTTCTTTAAGCGGACGGTTGAGTAGGTTAAGATGCTGGATCAGGTATGTGAAAGACCATCTTGATGTAGTCCTTTCATCACCGATTTATTCACAATAAGGGAGATGATTCCCCCAAGTGCATAGGCCAATGCCAACCCAAAGAAGATGCCTTGTACTTGCGCAAGTTCTTTTCCCAGATAAATCAATGGAAGTCCAATAACCAGCATCTGCACCACGATAATGATGGAAGCCTGCATGGGTTTGTTGATGGTATTCAGATTGCTATTGATGATACTCAAAATTCCCTGCAGGCCAAATCCTGCAGGCACTATCCATAAGAATAGCTTCACTCCTTCAATCACTTCTTGATTATCGTTGAATATGCTGGCTATGGGTTCGGCAAGTACTGCGAGCACCCCCCAAATGAATAGTCCCCAGAGAAAAGCGAATCGATTGCTTAAGCTGACCGCTTCATTCATTCGATCCAGTTTTCCTTTACCTAAGTTTTGCCCTACAAAAGGTCCAATGGATGCAGCTAATGCAAAGACGAGGCTATTGGCAAGAAACTCCACTCGACTACCTACACCAAAGGCTGCTACAGCATATTCACCATAGCTTGCCAGCATAGCCGTGATGATTCCGGTAGAGACTGGAACCACAAGTCTTGCTAAAGCAGAAGGCACAGCAATGTACAAGATACTCTGCCAACAGCCGGAGAGCACTTTTAGAGTAGGTATCTCGAAAGTG
>JABSPG010000837.1 GCA_013214445.1 Ekhidna sp.
ATGGTCTCCCATACCCATTTTATCTACGACCGTTCGCGCTGGTCGCTCACCCGCGGGCGTCTCAATTAGATGAACAATGGCATCCGCCACGTTTTGTGGGTCTTGCGCAGGGTTATTGGCCAGTGCTCCTTCGAAACTTTCAAAGGCCTGCTGCGGGGCATGTACCATATCCCCATATGCTTCATCCTGAGAGCGATCTGACGGCTTCAAAAGACTATCAAAAAATCCTGTAGGGTACCCGCCTGGCTCCACCAATACTGAGTCTACTCCAAAACCGGAAAGTTCCACTCGGTAATTCTCTGCAAGAGCTTCCAAAGCCCATTTAGAGGCATTATAGGGGCCATAAAAAGGGAAGGCGATCCTACCCAAAAGACTGGAAACATGGATCAACAGTCCTGAACCCTGTTTTCTCAAGTGGGGGAGAGCAGCTCTATTGACACGTTGCACACCGAAGACGTTCACTTCAAATAGTTTTTGGAAGTCTTCTGTAGTGAACTGTTCCTGAATACCCAAAACACCAATACCGGCATTGTTTACCACTACATCCAAGCCTCCAAGTAATTCAATGGTCTTGGCAACACCTTCTTCTACACTTTTATCGTCGGTTACATCCATGTTGACGATGTGAGCTCCTGCTTTTGATAGTGTTTCTGCTGCTTCTTTGTTTTTAGATTCTGGATTTCGGACGGTAGCTACTACGCTGTGTCCCTGATCCAATAATGTGTGAACGGTCAAGGCACCAAAGCCTCCATTCGCTCCTGTAATTAATACTTTAGACATGTTATTATTTGATTTTTAGTTAATTGATTTTACAAAACTATTCCACTGGCCGACCTTGAAAGTAACCAAATCCACCCGTGTTGTAGCTATTTCTCTTGTATTTGATTTTTGTTGATTTAGAGAACTTTATTTCAGTTCTAAATTACCTGACATATACTTTAGATTGAACTTAAAGGAATCCATCCGCCACGCATTGTCAGTCTTGGTGAAATGGAAATCATAGCTTCCTACAAATTCACGAGTCAGACCTTCTTTGGCGTTTTTTTTGTAGTGACTGGCGATAGCGTGCACCTTAGCAGTAGCCGTTTGTTCCTGCAAATCGATCATGAAATTGCCTGACTGATGATGCACAGCATCCAAATCCTTGAAGCCTGTTGACCATTCATCACATATTTCTTCAGAGGTTTTGATAGTCACGTCTGGGGCTCCTAGAGAGGTCATGTCCATTTTTACTCTTGTAGTAAAAACCTCTGACTTCAGTCCTTCCCAGTCTTGTTGATCGGTGTAGTAAAAAAGTCGGCTAATGACTTCTACCACTTTTTCTCGTTCTGTCAATGTATTCATAATTGTAAACTAGTAGTATCCAAAAAGCATAGCATGCAGTCTACTTCAGGAGTTTGAAGGCATGCGTCCATTGGTTCTGTAGAAAACCAGGAATACACCAAAGCATACACAGCGGCTCAATTGCTCTGGCAGCCTCTGCACCTCCCATATCCTCAACTTCCCACCCAAACATTTCAACAATGGTTCCAACTTCTTTTTTCGCACCTCCATCATTGCCACAGATAAACATGGATGGCTTAGCATCGAATGTAGGATTTACCATACTCGCACTACCTACACTGCTAAAGCCCTTTACAAAATTGGCTTCTGGATGCTCCTTTTGCAGCTTCTCCATCAGCGATCCATTTTGATCAGTGAAGAACTTAAGCACTCCATTCTCAGGGGCCGCATCCGCGATTGGATTTGTGGCATCCATGATCGTTTTTCCCTGAAAATTGGATGTGCTGATCTGCTCAAGTACGGTGCTTGCTACGGTACCTTTCACAGCTAAGA
>JABSPG010000084.1 GCA_013214445.1 Ekhidna sp.
AATCTTGCACCACCAAAAAACATGACGATGATGGCTCCCAGCATACCTGCAATTACGGTAGCAATTGAAATGAAAATCTGTTCGCCAGCTACAAATGAAAAGTCAAACATGTCATTATTTAGCATGACCAGCACAAGTGAGCCAATGGTACATATTAGCCCCAGTACCCCAGCTATGCCGAATCCTGGAATCACAAATACTTCAAGAGCGATAAGTATTATACCGACGACAAATAGAATGATCTCCCAGTTTTCAGCCAGACCGTTTAGGTAATTTGGAACGAAATATAGGATTACCGCAATTATTGAAGCGAGAATGGGGAATCCCACACCTGGTGTTTGTAATTCGAAATAGATACCTCCTATGATGACCAAAATTAGAATGCCACTGACGAAAGGGTTTAGAAACAATGAAATGATCCTTTCAGTGGCTCCTAAGTCAAATTTTTCTAGTTCATATTCTGTAACACCAGATCTATTTAGAATCTCATCGATGCTACTAACTTCAGCTTCGCAAAAGCCGTACTTTATAGCTTCTGAGGTCGAAAGTGTGAGAATCTTACCTTCAGTAGCGATACTATCAAGTTCAATGTCTTCATCCACCATAGCCTCAGCCATTCTTGGATCCCTCCCTTTAGCCTCCGCAGTAGATCGCATGATTGATCGCATATAAGACTGGTATTTATCGGGAGCAGCAGCTCCATCCTGCGTCACAACTGTGGCAGCTCCAATACTTGATCCAGAAGCCATGTAGATACTATCACAAGCAATTGAAATAAGTGCACCAGCAGAGGCTGCATCCTTGTTTATGTATGCGAAAATGGGCTTTTCAAAGTTGAGTATTCGTGTTCTTATGTCGTCCGCATCGTTGAGCGCTCCGCCGTAAGTGTCTAATTCAAGGATTACATAATCCGCATCCAATTCTTCTGCTTTATCTAAACCCAGTTCGGAATACCGATTCGTTCTCGGATCAATGACATCCGCTATTGTCAGATGCAGTACTAATGGTTTCTCTCGATCCTGAGAAAAAGCGCTTAGTGATAGGAAAAGAACTAGAAGACAAAATACTTTTTTCATAATCAGCTGTAATATCCCAAACAAATATGAATTTTGAAACTGTTCCAAAGAGGTAAAAGTTGCTTTAAAATCAGTAGTCTGTGAGTTTGAAAATAAAAAATGTCTGATTCAGTTAATAGCATTTTAGTGGATGGAGAAGTGTGGGGTGTGTTTCCCTTACCAGGAGCAAATGCTTTGTTGTTAGAAGTTAGAAAACAGAACTTAAAGTCTGTCTCGATTTTTTTGCTGGATGCCAAACGTCTTGTTAGTAAGATGTTGCCGATTAAGCTAAACTGGTGGGATCGAGTGCTTGGATCCAATTCAACTCATTGTTTTTACGTTGAGTACCTCGATCAAAAAGACCCGAATAGCAAAGCTTATTATTCAGTCGACTTGAATACTGGTGATTCTGAACAAATAGCATCCACACCAGAATTTCCAGATGCAGGTATTCATCCGTTGGTGTATGATGTAGAATCCCAGCATCACAAGACTGTAAGTGAGTTTCTATCCTTGGAGCTCCCTTTGCCATGCGAATATTTGGAATGGGGAAACAAAATCATATTGAGCTACTATCTTCGTTCCAACAATGGATATGATCGTTATTTACTTTTCCTAGAAGGAGGAAACAAGAAATGGAAGGTGCAGCAAGATTTATTGATGAAGGGATTTTCCTACGGAGCGTTTTTTGTAGTAGATGATCAACTAATATTTGTGAAAAACAAAAATGAGGTTTGCATTAGTAGTATTTAGTGTGTTGGTTTTGCTCCGCTTGGAAGCAAGCGTTCTTGATAGTGTGCGATCAGAACAAAGAGACGGAGGTCTATTTGTTGTTCATGAGGTGGAAGAAAAGGAAACACTTTATTCGATTGCCAAGAGGTACGGAACTTTGGTTGCTGAGATCATCAAGCAGAATGAAATAGTTGACAACAAAATCGATATTGGACAATTACTATTTGTGAAAATCGATAATACCACTGATGAAATATTGGTGAAGGAAGAAGTTACTTCAAAAGATCAAATACATATTGTACAAAAAGGTGAAACTCTATACAGTCTTTCTAAACAGTACAATGTGACAATTAGCAACCTAAAAGAGTGGAACAACCTGACTAGCAATGATCTTTCTCTAGGTATGCAACTAAAACTATCTAGAAGCGCTGAGACTATGTCTAGACTAAATGAAGATACCGTTGAACTCAGTATTGATACAGTAGAAGTAGTTAGCGAAGATCCATTTGCAAACTTTGAAAAATACTTGGTTCAAACGGGTGAAACAATCTCCACTATTGCAGATAAGCTGGAAGTCCGAATTGATAGTCTAAAAATATGGAATAATTTGATTAATGACTACTTAAGAATTGGACAAGAATTGTTTTATAAGAAATCGGATCAAGCAAGTGACATAAGCTTAATAGAACCCAAACAGAGCAATAGAAGTCAGATTGATGATAAGGGGTTTGAGAAATTTTTTGAGGAAGGAGTTGCCTCGGTCATAGAAGCAATGGACACAAAGCGATTTTTAGCACTGCATAGGTCTTTGCCTATCGGGACAAATTTGGAAGTAAGAAATCTCATGAATAATCAAGTAGTCCATGTGAAAGTGGTAGGAAGACTTCCTGATACAGGACTCAATAGAAACCTGTTGCTAAGGTTGTCTCAACCTGCCTATGATCAATTGGGTATTTTAGATTCAAAATCCAGAGTAGAGGTATCCTACTATAAACAGTGAAAAGAGCAGATTTAAAGGTTTTTCTAGAGGGTAAAGTAGAAGAATACAATCAGCCAGGCTTTATTGCAAATGATCCTATTTGCATTCCGCATCGATTTGAAAAGAAGCAAGACATTGAAATAGCAGGATTCATTTCTGCGGTTTTTGCTTGGGGTCAACGTAAGACCATCATAAACAAGAGTTTAGAGTTTCTGAGTTTTATGGATGATTCGCCTCATGATTTCATTCTGAATCATTCAGAGGAGGAACTAAGACCTTTTCTGTCATTTAAACATAGAACATTCAATAGTACTGATGCACTCTACTTTTTGCATTTCTTTAGGTGGTTTTATAGCCACCATGAATCTTTAGAGCAAGCTTTCTTGAGTTCCTCCGAAGACATCTCCATGGAATTTAGACTAAGACATTTTTTTGAGTTATTCTTTTCCTTACCGGATCACCCCAAAAGAACCTACAAGCACATTCCGAATCCTGCTAGAAAATCTGCCTGCAAGCGCATCAACATGTTCTTAAGGTGGATGGTAAGACAGGATGATAAGAAAGTGGATTTTGGTCTTTGGAATAAAATCTAACCATCTTCATTGGTCTGTCCGTGTGATTTACATGTAGATAGAGTAGCTAGAAAACTTGGATTAATTAAGCGCAAGCAGACTGATTGGCAAACAGCGATTGAATTGACAGAAAATCTAAAAAAGCTGGATCCTTTCGACCCAGTCAAATATGATTTCGCACTTTTTGGTTTAGGAGTGGAGGAGAATTTTTAGTTCACCCCCAAGCTGCAGGATCGTTTCTCCATTCTTTTAAAGTCTTTAGCACATCGTTTTCAAACATTCTTTCGTCTTGTGCATGATCGATTAAATGATTGTAATCACTAAGGACTACTAAGTCAACTCCCTTTTGCTTAAAGTTTTCTTCTGAGATACTAAATCCGTAAGTGAAGATAGCAGCCATTCCTACTACTTCTGCACCAACTTCTTTCAAAGCTTCGGCGGTAGCTAGCGAACTACCACCAGTAGATATTAGGTCCTCTACCAATAATACTTTTTGACCCTTTTCAATTTTTCCTTCAATCATATTTTGAAGACCATGCCCTTTTGATTTTGACCTTACGTAGATGAATGGTAATCCTAATTCCTCAGCAACAAGAGCGCCTTGAGGGATGCCAGCCGTTGCAACTCCTGCTACCACATCAATACCACTAAATGATTTTGAAATAGCTATACTGAGGGCGGTCTTTATTTTAGATCTCACCTCAGGAAATGATAGACTTAGTCGATTATCACAATAAATAGGTGATTTCCAGCCAGATGCCCATGTAAATGGATCTTTTGGACTGAGTTTTATTGCTCCTATTTTTAACAGGTCTGCGGCAATTTCAGAAGCTAGTTTAGGATTGTATATTTTGATGCTCATAAGACTGCAAAAATAATCGTGATCAAATAGCAATCAATCATAAAATATCCTTGTTTCATTTTTAATTTATCACTTACTTGCTCATCAAATTTTAGTATCAAGTATGAGTAGTCCTGTTGTCAAATGAAGATTTTCATCAATGACATTCCCGTTTATATTTTATCTGAAAAGAAGATAAATATGGATCGTGTTTATGGGGTGGTTGTTAGAGAATTTGAGGATATTGTTCCCGGAGCTCTTGCTGATGATGTATTGATTATGGACGCTTCTTTTGAGCAGATAGATAGTTTGCTCAAGTTGATGACTGATAAGAAGCTCAAGAAAGTTCATTCAATATTTATTTCTTCAAAAAAGAAAAGAGATTTAATCGACCATCTAAAGGCTAAATTTAAAGTGATTGAAGCTGGAGGTGGTGTAGTGGAAAAAGATAGTCGTATACTCTTGATCTACCGCAGAAAGATGTGGGATTTGCCAAAAGGCAAATTGGATAAAGGTGAGTCTATTGAAGCATGTGCTGTGAGAGAGGTAGAGGAGGAGACGGGTGTGAAGGTGGAACTAGGACCTAAAATTGAATCTGTATGGCACACATATGTCACAAAAAAGAAGTATGTTTTGAAGAAGACTCACTGGTACGCCATGAAGTGTACCAATGATGATAATATGGCTCCTCAGGAGGACGAAGGAATTAAAAAAGTCGAGTGGATGGACTTAGAAGATGTCCGAAAGGCGCTCCACGGTTCTTATCGCTCCATTAGATATGTAATGCAGCAGTATACTAAGTTGTCGAAAAAAACTATTTCTTAAGGTTTATACCTCGTAGGGTAGAAAGGGACTCACATCTCCACCATATTTATGCACTTCTCTTATGATGGTAGAGCTTACAGGAGCTAATTGAGGGGATGTGATAAGAAATATAGTTTCAAGATCTTCATTTAGATACCTATTAATCTGGGAGATACTGTTTTCATATTCAAAATCAGTAGTATTTCGCAATCCTCTCACCAAAAATTTCGCATCATATTTTTGTGCCAATGAAGCAGTTAGTTCATCATAAACTTCAACACTCACTCGATCTTCATCTCTAAATGCATCCTTTATTTTGTTCACCATCCAATCAAGCTCGAAGTAACGATTGTTCTTTTTTGAGTTGTGGCCGATAGCGATAATGACCCTATCGAATAGTTCTAAACTTCGTTCCACGATATCGAAGTGACCTTTGGTGAAGGGGTCGAAAGAACCTGGAAAGATTGCTGTTTTCATGGTAGTAGGAGTGGGTTCTAAACGCAAAGGTACCCACTAAGGACATCAAAGTATTGATGATCTTCTACTTCGTCATACAGGTAACTAAACCGCAAAAAAGAAGGCTTAGAGCCAAAGGAGATGTTTTTAATATACCGTTTAAGGAGTTTCATTTCGTCTGAAGAGGGCTTTATGAAACCCCATAGGAAAACATGGTTTTGTTTGCCACTCATACCTAGTTCGTTAAAAACAAGCATGATGTACTTGAGATAGTCTTCCTTCTTTTTGGCCGCAAACTGATTGTAGTACAGAAGCTTTTGTCCTTCTGTTACTACCAGATGAAGGAGACCTCTATCAACAAAGCCGTACATACTTTTTTCCTCAATATGGTCGGCATGTTTCAGGAATCCTTCAATCAGTGCACTACCTTGATGAATTATGTGTACTTTTTTCTTCTTGTAAATGGATTCAATCCAGCGGCAGAGTTTCGTCTCGGCAGCAAACACATTAGTTGTATCTACGGCAAGTTGCTTATAGTAGTTCACATCCTCAAAAGAGGTTTTTATTTCACTATTTATAGCTAAATAATCTGCTGCAGCCTCTTGAACAAACATGCTTGTAGGTACAAGTGAGAATTTATGAGATTTTAAACAGAGCTTTACATCTTTCCAAAATCCTGCTGTGAGGTATTCGTGATTGTCAAGGATGCTCTTAATGAGTCTCAGACGACCATTAACCGTCTTAACACCCTCGAGTTTATAGTCTTCAAGACCCATGACCACATTGTCTTGCGAATCGACAACTGCGAATTGAAGGTCATAGATGCCGACCTGCATGATGAGCGAGTAATGGTCTAATTCATCAATTGTGAACTTAGTGTCTTTTACTCGCTTAACAAGCTTATAGGTCGATGTGTCTTGCTTAACAGCCAAAATTGTTTATTCCCAATTACCAGCGGTAGTAACGCTAGTCCTAGAACCAAATCTCAATGGTTTACGTGTGTTATACTCACTATCTTCTTCTCGACTCGGATCTACCGGTCTAGGGTTTCTTACTTCGATGGCATTAACCTGTAGACCAGCTTTATAAATTTTGTCAGCCCAAACTTCAAACATAATCGCAGGCTCGGCACCAGGAACGTATGCCAATGTTTGCAGGTTAAATCTTGGCCACTTATTCTTACTGAATAGCGAATCGACAACTGGAACAGTACCCAGCGTATCAATGTCCACTACAACACTATCCTTCCCGTAAGGAAGCGTAATGATTGTTTCACTTTTTTCAGTAAGGTAGAAGCTGCCAGTATCTATGAAAGAAAGGAGTTTATCCCAATCGCTTGTATATTGACCATTTACCGTCATATAAGCAATCTCTGCATCTCGTATCATTTTCAACTGTTCTATGATAAGTGCTTCAGCAGTCTCAATTCGCTGTGCTTCATCAATGGAAGATTTGATGCTGTATATCAAAAATCCTGCAAGGGCAATCCATACCACAAGCATTACGATAGAAACAATCTTTGTTTTACTCATTACTAAAATTCTTTTTCGCTAGGTTTTTGCAATTATAAATATTTAATAGTGATTCTTGAAGAACCAGATAGTATTAATCCTGAAAAGTAATGAAACCCCTCGGGTGAATATTTCCACCTTTTTCATTACTGGTCTGAAATGCCTTATGGATGGTATTCGAAGGGAAACTGCTAAGTTGTTTTTTAGAAAGGAATCTTAAATCGGATAGAATCTGCTGATCAGGAGGTAGTTCTGGATCAAAACCAAGTTTTATATCTCCTTCAATGATGTTCACTTGGAAGAAAAGCTCAATAGCATGATGCTTGTCATCAATATGTTCATTTGCGAAAAGAAATGAACCAACCTCTACTTTAAGATTCGTTTCTTCCTTAAACTCCTTGATGATCGTCTGCTCTATACTATCGCCAAAATTCACTCCTCCTCCGGGAGGTGACCAAAGATGTCCTCCCGTTCCAATCCCATTATGTTTTGCAAATAGAATGCTATTTTCCTTTTTAAGAATACCGCAAGCTCTCACTCGTACTTTTCCTTCAAATGGTGATTGGTCCGATGTTTGATTCAACATGTCAGGCATATGTTAGTTACTTTTACAATTGAAAAAATTATCTCAAGGTTATGAAATATTTAGCAACACTGCTTTTAGCAGGATTTACGTTTTGTGCAACAGCTCAGGAAGAGCCAATGCCAATGACTGGTGCAAAGATTGTTTTTAGTGAAAGCTCTTTTGATTTTGGAGAAATTACTCAAGGTGATAGAGTAGAGCATATTTTCGAGTTTGAAAACGCGGGTACTGAACCATTGGTATTGTCTGATGTACGTACAACGTGTGGCTGCACTGCTCCGCAGTGGCCAAAGGAGCCGATTGCTCCAGGAGCAAAATCAAAGATCAAAGTGGTTTTCAATAGTGCAGGGAAAATGGGAATGCAAAACAAGGTCATAACTGTTATGTCCAATGCTGTAAACAATCCTGAGAGGGTTAAGATAGTTACGAACGTGATGCCTCCTGATCAGAAATAGTGATTGTCTAATTGCGTGATCCGAAAATAGCACTTCCGATTCTGACCATATTACTTCCTTCTTCAATGGCAATTTTATAATCACCGCTCATTCCCATGGAAAGCGTGTTGACGGAAAGTTGAGTATGGTCAGTTTCTTTTATTTCTTCGAAAAGACTTTTTAAGTTACTAAACTCTTTGGCAACTTGCTCTGTATTGTCGGTGTTAGTTGCCATGCCCATTAGTCCTACTATTCGAACGTTCTTCATTTCGTTTAAGACTTCTTCAGAAATAATTTCCCTCATTTCATTGGTATCTAACCCAAATTTTGTCTCTTCTTCGGCAATGTGAATTTGAAGAAGGCAGTTAATAACTCGATCGTTCTTGGTTCCCTGTTTGTTAATTTCTTTAAGAAGTTTTAGGGAGTCTACGCCATGTATTAGATGTACAAATGGCGCAATGTATTTGACTTTATTTCTTTGCAGGTGTCCTATCATATGCCATTTGATATCTTTAGGTAGATTTTCAGCTTTTTGAGTCAGCTCTTGCACTTTGTTTTCGCCAAAATCACGATGACCAGTCTCATAAGCGATTTCAATATCAGAGGAAGGTTTGGTTTTGCTTACTGCAATAAGTGTACAGTCTTCTGGAAGGGTTTCCTTTAAATCTTGAAGTACAGTTGATATTTGGCTCATCTTACTATGTTTCTCTTCGCTTAAATTTGTGCTTCTAAATTAGAAATTGCAATCTACGCAATGGCAATATTAGGAACGTTACTGAAGAAAGGGATTACTCTGAGAGAGAGTTTAGAGCAGTTGTATACATCTCCGTTAGATTTACAAAAGCAAGAGCTCCGTGACCTACTCATTAACTGCCAGGAAACCAGGTTCGGGGAAGCGTATCGATTCAGCGAGATATTATTTGATTTCAAGAAGAATGGGGATGAATTCTACGAAACTTTTAAGTCAGCTGTTCCCATTTTCGATTATGAGAAGATATTTAATGAATGGTGGCACCTAGCCAAGGAAGGCAACAAGAGTATATGCTGGCCGGGAAAGATCAAGTATTTCGCACTTAGTTCTGGAACCTCCGGAGCATCATCTAAGTACATTCCTATCACCAAGGATATGGTAAAGTCTATCCGTAAGACCTCTATGAGACAGATACTCACCATGAGTAAATATGATCTACCCGCCTCGCTTTTTTCTAAGGGTATTCTCATGCTTGGAGGCAGCACAGACCTGAAGAAAAATGGAAGATATTTTGAGGGAGACCTTTCGGGTATCACTGCTGCGCAAATCCCATTTTGGTTTCAACACTTCTACAAACCAGGTAAGAAAATTGCCAAGACGAAGGACTGGAATGAGAAGCTAGAAGAGATAGTAAAACAAGCACCCAATTGGGACATAGGAATTATTGTGGGTGTTCCAGCATGGCTTCAGATTCTGATGGAACGAATTGTTGAAGCACATGAGGTCGATACGATCCATGATATTTGGCCAAATCTTCAAATTTTTGTTCATGGTGGAGTTTCTTTTGAGCCCTATAAAAGAGGTTTTGAGAAGCTACTAAAGAAACCCCTTTATTACATGGAGACCTATTTAGCTTCCGAAGGCTTCATTGCTTTTCAGGCGTTACCAAATCAACGTTCCATGAGACTTGTATTGAATAATGGCATTTTTTATGAGTTTATCCCTTTTACTCATAAAAATTTTGATGACGAAGGAAAGGTGAGAGAAGGAGTGGAAACGCTAAAAATCGATGAAATTGAAGAGGGAAGGGAGTATGCACTATTGATTACGACAAATGCTGGAGCCTGGAGGTATATGATTGGGGACGTGATCAAATTTACTTCAGTCAAAAATTCAGAATTAGTTATCACTGGACGGACTAAACTGTTTATGAGTCTTTGCGGAGAACATCTAAGTCTGGAGAATATGAACAAGGCAATTGAGATGGTGGAGGATGAGATGTCTATCGATATTAGGGAGTTTACCTTGCTAGGAGAGCGTTCAGGTAGTTTATTTGCACATCATTGGTACATAGGTACAGACGATATGGTGGATGAGGAAGTCTTGGCAGATAGATTGGATAAACACTTATCTGAACTTAATGATGACTACAAAGTGGAACGTGCTTCTGCCCTCAAAGAATTGCGGATCAATGTCTTACCTACCAGTGTTTTTTATCAATGGCTGGAATCTCAAGGAAAAGTGGGAAGTCAAAACAAATTTCCTCGTGTACTTAAGAAAGAAAAAGCCCAACTTTGGAAAAATTTTCTAACAGAGCAAAAGATCGAGATACGATAGATGCCTCCAATAATTAACGGATTGATTTTCGGACTGATATTTCTATTTGCTATTGGTCCAGCGTTTTTTGCTCTGATTCAAACAAGCATTCAACAGGGATTAAAGAAAGCAATCTTCTTAGCTGTAGGCATATCTCTCAGCGATGTACTTTATGTTACTATCGTGCTCCTAGGGATGGCAAAGGCTTTGGAGACTGACGATGTGAAGTTTTGGATAGGTATTTTCGGTGTTGTTATGTTAATGGTCTATGGTGTCTATTCTTGGCTCAAACCTGTCAAAGTGCATACTGACAGCACTCCAACCAATGATTCTAGTAGTGCCAGACAATTGGTGAAAGGTTTTTTTCTGAATGGCCTAAATCCTTTCATAGTTGTGTCATGGGTCACCTGGGTGAGTGCGGTTGCTATCAACTTCGATTATCAGTTTAATCAGCAATTGCAGTTTTTTGGTGGGATGCTCATAATGATTCTCAGCATGGATGTCGGAAAAGCCTTTGTTGCACACCGTTTAAAGCACCTTGTAAACGAAAGGTTTGTAAAGAGGATGAACCGTACTGTGGCCGTAATTCTCGTTTTCTTTTCCTTTCAGATTATTTATTTTTTGATCACTAATTATTGAATTTTCTTTTGGAGAAAAAGCTTTGATAGCTTGCTCATTCTCTAGTGATGACTTCCATTTCTTAGGTCGGAGAGTTGACGTATATCCAATTTTAGCAATTGTCTTCAGTGAACAAAAAGAGCAATTGATCTTTTTGTGGGTAGGCATTCCACACTTTTTAGTCCTTCATCTAACCCAGGAGTGCTGCATTCCTTAGTATCCAATTCACTATTGGACAATACGTTTTCCGAGGTAGACTGGTCTATACTTACTGTGTTAAAAGCAAATAAAAAGACTAGCAGCACTACGGAAAGAAGACCTAATAAAAATCTCAATATCTCCATGCGATCATTTGCTAATTGTGTAAGCTTCCCTAAAAGTTGTCCATTTAAAATTAGAGTTGGCTGAGCCCCAAGGCGAAGCATATTTTCTAACTT
>JABSPG010000838.1 GCA_013214445.1 Ekhidna sp.
CCAAATGTAGAATTATAGCGAATCATTCCTACTGAAGCCGAGCTTGGCCGTTCAGCTGTGGTTCCGTTTGGAAGAGTTAGTGCAGTTGTCGAACTAATTTCAACAACTCCATTGTCCTCAGCCGTGCCTCCATTACCGGGTACCATTCGGATATTACCACCTACCCCGCTTCCGTCGGTAGCATCTCCACCATTCAAGGTGACATCTCCACCAATACCAAAGCCTTCACCTCCATTTATAATCATGCTTCCTCCGTCTCCAATACCAGAAGCACCATCTCCCGCACTGAACAATAGATTATCCCCAGTACTAATTGTGGAAGCTTCGATCTCAATACTGTGTGCAGCTCCCTCGGGGAAAAAGACATCATCTCCAATTGCTAAGCTATTCAATGCTGACAGTGTTCCATCTCCTTCCATTCTTGCGACGGGCACCAAAGATCCACCTCCACTAACTTCGAAGACAAGTTCACCAGTGAAAGATGAGGATGCATCATCGTCTACCTCTCCACGTATGATCCCTGCATTGGCATAGTTAGTGTTATCATCAAGTCCTGCAAACCCTAAGCCTCCAGCCGTTTGTCCCGTTCCTCCTACATCCGTTCTTAATTGCAATTGAGGGGTGGTGTTTGAAGAATTTTCAAAAGATGCAGTAGGTGCAGTGCCTGATGCATTTATGATATTGAAAACAGGATCTGAAGGATCGGCACCAGTTTCTGTGACAGGTAAGGTTAGACCTCCACTAGGAGTTGTCCAATCTAGCGTTACATTAGATGCATCCCCAGTCGATTTGGTTAAAACCTGACCATTGGTTCCTGCAGTTGCTGGCAATGTGATATTATAGCTGCCTGCCATTGAACCAGGAGCCTGAAGGGAAACAATATTTACCCCTCCGTCATCATCCTGAAATCTAAGCTGACTAGGACCCCCACGTGGTGTCAATTCAATATCACCATTTGCCACAACAGATCCAGGTATTCCACCACCTCCGTCATTTCCAGGGTTCAATTCAACATTTCCACCATTGCCAGATCCATCACCGTCCCCGCCCGAAATCTGTACATTACTTCCGTCTAGATTAGAGGAAGTGGCAGCATTAAAACCGCTAACAGAAACAGATCCATCTCCATTTAGGCTCATCCAGGTGTTTACTTCTTCACTGGGACCAGAGAGATCTACGGACGTGCCTATCGTTCCAGCACTTGTGCTTAAAAATTGAATATTATTGTTATCCAAAAACATTATGCTTCCAGGATCGCTACTAAGTCGTTCAAATTCGTTATCACTTGGAGAAGTCTTATCGACACCAAGATTGGTTGCAATGACGTTTCCAAAAACTGACTCTGTCGTGTTTTCAAAACTGTCAAACCCAAAGGTATTCCCAATCTGAAGTGAGCTAGCTGGAGAAGCTGTACCAATTCCTAATTGAGTATTTGGTGAGGAAAGATCTGGAACATCAGTGGTGAGTGCCAATGTACCACTAGCATCTGGCAAATTGTAAGTTTGAGCTGCTGTTAGACCCGACAGTTCTATCGTTGCAGTGTTGGCCGGAGTTCCATCATCAAATAAAGTGAACTGGGTATCGGCAGTGTT
>JABSPG010000839.1 GCA_013214445.1 Ekhidna sp.
GCCTATGAAGGTGAAATGCTAAACCGCGTTTTTGATCAATACTTTAAAGATGATCTTTCAGTAAGTCACTTCAAAACCTGCAAATACACGTACTCACCAGACGATCATTTCATCATCGACTTTTTACCTGAATATAATCATAAGGTCTTGTTAGCTACCGGTTTTAGTGGGCATGGCTTCAAGTTTGTACCGGTGATGGGAGAAATTATTTCCGATATGATATGCGATGGAACTACTGCATATCCAATTGATTTTCTAGGTTTGGGACGATTTTAGATTTCTAAAGAATAGAAATGATAGAGGTAAAAGCACTTTGTTTTGGAGAGGTTCTTTACGACTTACTTCCATCCGGTAAGGTACCCGGAGGATCTCCAATGAATGTCGCTATTCATTTGCAGAACCTGGGGGTTTCAACTGCCATGGTTAGCAGAGTAGGTATGGATGACTTTGGGGGTGAATTGGTTTCTTTCCTAAAGGATAGAGCGGTTCAGACTGACTATATTCAAAAAGATCCAAGCCATGAGACAGGCACGGTTCGTGTCAATGTGGACAAGGTGGATGCTCCTACATATACGATCCTTGAAAAAGTAGCCTGGGATTACATTGACGATTCATTCATTGGTGATGAATTGGATCCTAAATACATCGTTCATGGGAGCTTGGCGTACCGTTCTCCTGTGAGTAGAAAATCTTTACAAAAACTGATCAAGTCGACAAATGCTAAGGTCGTCTTTGATATGAATATTAGGTCTCCCTTTTACAGCAAACTGATAGTAGATGAGTGCATCAAGAAGGCCAGCATCTTGAAGATCAACATGCAGGAGTTTAGGTTGCTGAAAGACTGGTTTTATATCAAAAATCCAAAAGAGGAAGCCGACTTGAAAGCCATAAAGGCACTGTATCCCAACCTTGAGACCATACTTCTTACGAAAGATAGAAATGGCGCTAAAGTTTGGATGGATGGAAAGATCGAATCAGTGGCTGGAATTCCCATCCAGGTAAAAGATGCGGTAGGTAGTGGAGATGCCTTTGTAGCGGCTTTTATTACCGGACTTGAAAATGGGATGGGACTAAAGAAATCACTGCACTATGCCAATGCTGCGGGTGCCTTTGTAGCAAGCACCGAAGGTGCAAATCCCAAGATGGAGGAAAACGATATTTTGGATTTGTTAGGAAGGGGTAAGAGCAGCTGAGGAGTTGGGGAGGCTTTAAGGAATATTGGATCGATAATTATAGTAAGTAAATCAGGTTCTGGATACATTAGTATGTAGCTGAGAATTGAAATCCAATACCAAAACCTTTAAATGATTCTTCCCACTCACTCTGACTAGTAGTCCTTAGAATCATTTGGCCTTTCGTAAATCCGATTGGAAAAACAATGGCATCTTGTGAATCTTGCTTTTCTATTAGCTCAATAGTACAGTAGAAATCACGGTCAATAGACAAGTTGTATTCTTTTAGATTTAGTCTAAACTTCCCACGCCGTACATCAATTGGAAAAATGATGTTCTTGCTATTTATTTTATTGCCTGGCATGTTACCCTTCATTTCGTACAAATTTAATCGATAGCGTAATGAAAGATCTGTGTTCCTTTTAATATTGAATTGAAGACTTTCAATGAACACGGTTTTGTTATCCACGGGTATCAATTCTCCAATCTCATGTCCCAATGAAGCACCTAAAAAGCTAGCTTCAGAGCCAGAAGAACTTACTTTCTTCCCTAGATTTATTCGTTTAAACTTTTCTTTTTTTCCTGAGACTACCACTTCATCTAACTTCAAAATATCAGGCAGCATCTCCATTCGTGGATTGCTTTTAAGGGCGT
>JABSPG010000840.1 GCA_013214445.1 Ekhidna sp.
AGCGCATCCATATCGGTTCTGTACAAAATGGTTGGTCCCTCTCCATTTTTCAACATTCCAACAATACCATATCCTCCCACGCCCTCAGTCACTTCAAATCCAACTTTCCTTAGCTCTCCAGCCAAAGCTTTTGAGGTCTCATCTTCCTGCAAAGAGACTTCAGGATTTTGATGTCTGGCTTTGTAAAACTCTAATAGATAAGGAATGTCACTTGAGATCCAATCAGAAAGCGCTGAATCTTTAGGATAATTTGCTGCAATAAATAATAGCATTACAATCAGGAAATAGGGTATAGATTTTTTCATCAAAAGCCATTTTAGAACTGATCAAAACTAGCCCATATTGATTTAATACAAGTTTCTCATACAACTAAACCTAGGTCATTATTGCTTAGGCAATTTAATTTGATAGATACTGGGGCAAAACAAAAAAAAGAGGCTATCTCAAAAGTGTCCTTCTGAACGAAGTGAAGAATCTTTTGCACTATAAAGTGTTTTATAATCAATTAGTTGAGATTCTTCGCCCCTCCTAAGGACTTATAAAACAGTGCTTTGAGACAGCCTTAATTAAACTCGATCTGATTTATTGCTATTCTACAACACTGACTTTCATCATATTAGTGTGACCTTCCCAATGCTGAGGCATAGACGAAGTATTTATGAATACATCCCCCTTCTGTAAGTTTCCAGTTTCTACCAATTTCTTCTCGATTTCCACCAATGTTTGATCAATGTTTTCATGAGAATGATACAAGAACGTCTTTACACCCCACACCAAACACATCTGATGCACCAACTTTTCATTATTGGTGAATAAGTAGATTTCAGATTTTGAGCGATGCATAGCAGTTCTAAATCCTGTATATCCCGATTTAGTCATACATACCAATGCTCTTGCATTGGTGTTTTCAGCCAGTCTACAAGCAGCACGAATAAGCAGATCATTCACTCTCGTGCTTGATTCAAAATGGCGGTCGTAATATTTGTTGTAGATGGATTCGGCTTGCGTCTCAACTGCAATAATTGTTTCTGACATTTTTTGCACAGCCTTGATTGGGAAACTCCCTGCAGCTGACTCAGCGGAAAGCATCAATGCATCTGCCCCATCCATCACTGCGTTTGCTACGTCATTCGTTTCTGCGCGAGTCGGTCGAGGGTTTTCAATCATGCTCTCCATCATCTGTGTGGCAATGATTACAGGCTTGGCTGCTTGATTACATTTCTTTACAATCCTTTTTTGCCAAATCGGTACCTCATGCATAGGAATCTCCACACCTAAATCACCCCTCGCTACCATTACAGCATCAGTTACCTCGATGATCTCATCAATGTTCCTCAAAGCCTCTGGCTTTTCGATCTTGGCAACAACCTTAGTTTCCTTTCCTGCTTCAGCAATGATCTGTTTTAATTGACGGATATCTTCTGCTTTTCTTACGAAACTTAAAGCAACCCAATCTACATTTTGAGACAAACCAAACTTCAAATCCTCTAAGTCCTTGTCAGTCAAAGAAGGAGCAGAAACTTCTGTGTCTGGAAGGTTGATTCCCTTTCTAGATTTTAAAAGGCCTCCATGTACAACCTCAGTTACAACCTGATTTTCATCAACGGAAACTGTTTTTAGTTCAATATTTCCATCATCAATGAGTATGGTGTCACCCGCCTTTACATCATTTACAATTTCCTTGTAAACCGTACTGACACGTTCATTATTTCCCTCTAACTCTTCCGTGGTTATGACCAATTCTTGACCATCTGCTATCTCAACACCTCCGTCCATCATCAAACCGATTCTTATCTTGGGGCCTTGAAGGTCTTGCAAAATG
>JABSPG010000841.1 GCA_013214445.1 Ekhidna sp.
TTCAATATAGAAGGCCTTAAGTCAGGGGTCTACTTTGTCATTATCTCAACAGAAGATGGGATTACAAGTACTCACAAACTCGTGAAGAAATGAAGTATTTCTATTTTCTAATCATTGTTTTGTTTGTTAGTTGCAGTAAGAAGACTGCAGCTAATCAGGCTAGCGATGATGGCTGTCAAAAGAACAGTGCTGGAACATATTCGATTTGTCTTTTAAATATGGAGGAAAGTAAGTCAAATACTGAGCCAGCTATAAACTATGAGGTTGTTGACAGTAGTGGGAAAACCATCTTTAAAGGAAGTGTAGATAGGGGTAGTGTGGAATGGATGAATGATGACGCAGTGGCAATTACCACAATCCCTGGTAATATATCTCCGGAGTTAAGCAAAGACGATTTCGTAAAAGTGTATGTTATTTCAAAAGGTAAGGTGATGACCAAGAAAGACTACATGGAGGAAAATTGATCGATATTGATAAATCAAAAAAGAAGGAGCATTCATTTGAGTGCTCCTTTTTGGTTTCATGGGTAAGGAGTTGTGAATTGTTGACTCAGATTATCCTGTTCTCAATAAAAAGAAAGAGTCCCTTAGGACTCTTTCACTATTATTTGTGACTCTTTCAATTCCTTTTTCTTTGTTGGAACATCTCTTTTCTCTCGCTCTTAATTCTCTTCAGTTCGGCCATTTGTTCTGCTGTGAGGATTTGTGCAATTTCATTTTCACGTTTCTCAATTACGTCCGCATGAGCTCGCATCTTCTCACTTCTGGATTTTGATGGATCCATTTTTATGGCTTTCAATTCAGGTTTTAGCGATTCTCTCAGCTCTTTTAATTCGGCAGTTTGGTTTGGAGTCAAATTCAGTCGTTCAGTGTATTCTTCAATTCGAAGTTGTCTCCTCTCTTCTTTTGAATCTTGAGCGAACAGTGTGAATGCAGCTGCAAGTAATGCGATAATCAGTTTTCCTTTTCTCATTTTTCTAAGTTTAATTTTTCCTTAGATGTGTAAATTGAGTCAAGGTTTAAAACTGCAAGACAAATTATTCAAATTTTAGATGTTTTACTGATTCACCTGAATTAGAGAGCTCTAGCAGCGATTCTATTCCTATGTTTAGGTGATTATTCACAAATTGTGATGTGACTTTTTCATCACTCTTAGAGGTTTTCACTCCTTCAGGTGTCATTGGATTATCCGATACCAACAGAAGAGCTCCTCGGGGAATTTTATTTGCAAAACCTACCGTAAATAGTGTCGCTGTTTCCATATCTATTGCGGAAGCTCTAATCTCCTTCAGATAGTTTTTAAAATCTTCGTCATGTTCCCAAACTCTACGATTGGTTGTGAAGACCGATCCTGTCCAATAGTCAAATCCTTTTGCCTTGATTACATGAGAAACGGATCTCTGGAGTCTAAATGATGGAAGCGCAGGTATCTCTGGAGGCATATAGTCGGAGGAGGTACCCTCGCCACGTATCGCTGCTATCGGAAGGATTAAGTCCCCTAACGTATTTTCCTTTTTCAATCCACCGCACTTCCCAAGAAAGAGCACCGCTTTAGGCATAATAGCTGACAGTAGATCCATTACGGTTGCAGCCATGGCACTTCCCATTCCGAAGTTTATGATGGTGATATCATTAAACGTTGCAGTCTGCATTGCTCGCTCCTTTCCTTTGATTTCAACATCAAACTTGTGCGCAAAGAGCTCTACATAGTTGTGGAAATTTGTAAGAAGTATGTACCTGCCAAATTCATCTAGCTCTGTGCCAGTGTATCTGGGAAGCCAGTCGTCTACTATTTGATCTTTTGTTTTCATAGGTCA
>JABSPG010000842.1 GCA_013214445.1 Ekhidna sp.
TGCATATAAGTCACCTTTCCAATTCTTTTGTTTCAGATCCTGCCAAAATTGTTAAGCTTGGTCAGAAGGTGACTGTACGAGTTTTGGAGGTGGATGTGCCTCGTAAGAGAATATCTTTATCGATGAAGTTAGACGCTCCTCCAGTGAAAAGATCAGAAAAAAGGAAAGCTCAAAATCCTCCAAAATCGCGTCCAAGACGGGAAGAGAGAACACCTGATGGGGATTTGCAAGCTAAACTCGCCATGCTTAAAGGGAAGTTCAAATAGGAGGATTTAAGCCCCAAATAATCAGTATGATACAAATCCTTTACCTTTGTAAGAGGAGAGTGGAAAACAGTCTTTCATAATTTTGAATCTCGCGTTAGGTTCCAATTTATTTATTGAGGGTCTTTTTTCTTTCGCTTGAAACCCTGTAAAGTCTAACTAAACCTAACTAAAATGCCTTCCTATCCAGTCAACCACAATCTGTACATACCCTTATGGAATAAGTACAAACCTGTATTACTCAAGCTCATGAGAGGAGCTACTGAAGCACCTCAAGAATATCAATTTATCCCACATGAGTTCCGTGATATAAACCCAAAGGAGCGTGGAGGACATGCCTTCAAACTAGAAGCCCATAAAAGAAGGCCGCAAAACAATATCAAAATGTCTGTGGTGGCACAAGACTTACTTGATATCTTGATTAAGTCAAATACGGCATACGAACTTATGGAGGAGGCGATGTATGAGTTCGTCATGGATAAGCAATTCAAATTGACAGTTACTCGGCACGAGGTGACTAATGAAGAAGAGGAGACTGTTTCTAATCAACAAGAAGAAAAGTCTCCTGAGACAGAAACGGAAGAAAACGCCTAATCGCTAATCAATTCTTCTTTGGCGAGTGACATTGGAATATTTCCGATAGCATTCATTTTATCAAAGAAATCACGCAGAGCAAATGGTTTGTTCTGCTTTTCTTGTTTTAGGGCATATGCCATCATTGCGTCTTCCAAAAGGTACTTGCCTGTTATGTAGCTTGTCCCGTATCCCGGTTGCCTTAAATACAAGTGTTGTTCGAAAATGAGCAGCTCTTTTTCCGTTTTCATCCAGCCTCGCGGAGTATATTCTGTATGTATCTCTCCAGCTTCTGCAGAGTTCATCTCATTTGCATGTGCATACAGGGAACCTAATCCTCGAGCAGCTCGCTGGGCTATTAGTATGTAGACAATTTCTCTCGATCTTGGACTGTCGTCATAAAGTCCAGCATCCATAAACATCTCTTCCACACCTGTCGCCATGCCTTCGTTCCTACTGTCAAAGATGTTGTAGAGAAGAGGTACTTTTCTAATTGGGCTTGGGTTTGGCTCAGTATCCATTCTAGCCAATTCAAACCAGTGATAAAAATGAGAATACAATGGTCTTGGATCATGATGTGCCGTGATCCAGAAGAAGTTTCGCGTTTCTTCTGGCACAAATTGACCTAGATGCACTCTAAGTGCAGGATCGAAATAGTCTTTGACGGTAACAATTTCATCCTTCTCTAGAAAGTTAATGAGACTGGTAGCTGATTCATCAGCCAATGCTGCATACTCTTCTTGAGATTCTACTGGTTTGATTTGAGGAATATTTCTATTTCTATGCTCTTCAAGTTTCAATGCCGACCATGCTCTGGCAAGTTCCCTCTTCAAAATCATGACTTCAGCCTACTCGTACGCCAGTCCTGATGCCGAATTCCCTGGACTTCGTAGCAAAGAGTATCACTACTGGACTCAGGCAGCAGACACCACGAGCACGAACTGGCATCATTTTTGTACAACGTACAATCTACG
>JABSPG010000843.1 GCA_013214445.1 Ekhidna sp.
ACAAAAATTAAGGTTTTACTGACAACCAGTCTTTTAGACCGGTTTTTCAGTACCCGTCCGGACCGCTTTAAACTTTGATTATGCGGCTGATTTTCAACAAGTTATGACAAGCTAGTTGCAGCTAGCAGTCATAATAGCAGTCGTTTTCAAAGGATTTAGCTAAATTCGATCAAGGTTTGGGTTTCACTCAGACCTTTTTCTTTTTTTGTGCCATCCACAATTAAATCCGCTGGTGCTACTTCTAGCAACTCGGCGGCTTTCACTAAATCTGTCAAGTAAGGCTGGCTTCGGTTGTTACACCAAGCATTAACTGTCGCAAAGGTTAATCCTAGTTTCTTTGCAAGCCAGGTCTGTGTCCTGCCTTGATCTTCTAGGATGCCCTTAATGCAGTTCAGCTGTGTTCTTTCGTCCGTCATTTAGCATCAAATATTTTAGTTAAATGTATATAAAAATTTTGATACGCAAAACATAAGCTGAGTATTTTCTGAAAATCAGGGTAGGGGAGATAGTATTCAATGCTGTTGAGAAGAAAAAGCATGGAAGAAAGACGTTATTAGTATGAGTCTATAAATCAGCAAGGTAGCAGATCGGGGTTCTTTCTGAAAGTTTTTAAAGTGTTTTGGTGATTTTATCTTGTGCATCTTGTGACAGGGGTCTAAATTGCTGTAAGTCAATTTGTTAGGCGTCACAACTTTACTTGTGACAAAGCTGTGTGCATCTTGTGCAGGGTGTGCAAGAAAAATTCCGAAGCTGAGCTAATATTTTAGATTCAAAAAGTCTTTTTTGTGGTATAATGACTTCCTAAAGAAAGATTGCTTTAACAAATTGAGAGAAACAATTTGTTAAATAAATGCATGTTTCAAAGGAATAGTATAGTTTTACTAGTAACTAGGTAGTGTGATGGAAAGTAAAAGCATAGAGCTTAAAATCAATGGTGTGAGAGAGAAGAAGGAGTTGTCTCCTGATCTCTTGGACGTTGACGAAATAGTCAGCCTGCTTTCCAATGTCAAAAACTTCCTATATCCTGATAAGAGCCAGGACAGATCAAGAGTGAGCATAGAGTTTGAAGAGGGGAGTGCAGTGATCAAGTTTTTAGTTGCTGGAGCTGTTGCGATTCAGTCACAGGCTTTACTCAGTGAGCTAAATACTGAATATAACCTAGGTATCCTCAAGCCTAAGCAGATTGAAGCAATCGAGAATATCCATAAATTCATTTCTAAGGAAAAGTTCACCCTGAAATTTGGTCTTTCTGATAAGCTTGATCAAGGGCTAAAAATGGATCGCCAAACTGAATGGATTCACCCAGAAGAGATCTGGGTCGAAGAAGAGCTGTTTGTAACTGGAGAGATCGTTGATATTGGCGGTAAGACAAATGCCAATGTTCATCTGGATACTAATGAATTTGGAACGATCACCATAGCATCTAATAGAGATATGCTTGGTGAAGATGATAAGAATAGGCTTTATAAAAAACAGCAAGTGCGGCTCTTAATCGAGAGGAACATTAACACAGGGGAATTTAACAAAAGATCTGCCAAGCTCTTAGAGTTTATTGATTATGAGGATCATAATGAAACTCCCGATGAATATTTGGATCGGCTGATTGCTGAATCTAAACCCTATATGGATAAAATAGAAGACCCTGAAAATTGGCTAAATAATGTAAGAGGGTATGACGGATAATCCCAGGAAAATATTTTTAGATACCAGCTTCTTTATTCGTCTATTCATTGCCGTACACTTTTAGTTTACGGGAAGTTCTTTGAAAATTGGAAAGAAAGATTCATAGCATGCCTGACATAAA
>JABSPG010000844.1 GCA_013214445.1 Ekhidna sp.
CATATAGGTGCCTTTTAGATTGGCTCCATCTACTGTATAGAATGATGTTTTTGAATCATAGTGGAACTTGGCTCCTAGATTTTGAAATCCAACAAAGTGCGTATCCAGTCTTCTCCTACCGATCTTGTCACCGCCAGGTTTGGGCATCTTTCCTGTCCCGAAACGCGCAAGCAACGGACCCAAGATCATTATGGACCCTCGAAGAGAGGACGCTTTGTTCTTAAAGTCATCTGTATCAAGAAAATCTAAGTCGACATTTGCTGCTTTGAATGTATAAGACTCATCACCGATTTTCTTGACTTCCACACCAAGGTCTGAGAGTAAATCAATCAGTTTGAGGACATCTCGAATCTGCGGAATCTTGTGAATTACAATCTGCTGGTCAGTCAGAAGCACTGCGGAGATGATTTGTAAAGCTTCGTTTTTAGCCCCTTGAGGAACAATCTCTCCGGAGAGTCTATGACCTCCTTCTACACTAAAAGATGACATGGTTTAGTCGTTAGTTGATTCGTGATTTAGTTTCAACAAATAAAGAGTGAGGAGACTAAACCACCAATCAACTATTCAACTATTTGCAGAGGAAAAGTTAATTTCTACGGCGATGGTTATTTCTGCCGCCGTTGTTATTCCTACGGCCT
This sequence comes from Ekhidna sp., assembly GCA_013214445.1. GTDB lineage: Bacteria > Bacteroidota > Bacteroidia > Cytophagales > Cyclobacteriaceae > Ekhidna. The sequence goes on from JABSPG010000844.1 coordinate 639, forward strand.
TTACCACCACCATTATTATTTCTCCGCCCTTTGTTGTTATTATTGTTTCTTCTATTCGTAAACTTCTTATCAGAATCAAATAGGCCAAGTTCTTTCACAGTATCAATATTGATTGATAGCTTACCGTTAGAGAGCTTTTGAATGTTTTTAAGAATTTGCTCATCTTCTATACTCTCTTTATTCCAAGTCTGGAAAAATCCTTTCATGAGCCTACCTATAGCCACAACCGCACCCTCCTGCTCTTTTGGATCTTCCATCGCAATGGCCTGGTCAATCAAGAGCTCCACACTGCGGCCGTAGTGACGAAACTTTGGTTCGTTCTTATAATATTTCAGCCTCTCTGGCTTCCGATCCAAAACTTCTTTGTCCGGCTTAGGAAATGGGCCATCAAATTCCAATTCGAAGTTGGAAATGATATGAAGATCATCCCAAACTTTTTGATCCGTCTCAGCATTATTTCCCAGATCAGGGTTGATCATCTTCATCAATTCCACTAGCGTGGATGCTTTCTTTTGAAGTTCTTCTTTGTCCTCAATGGTCCTCAGATGCGCAACCAGATTTTGTACGTTTCTGCCGTACTCTCTCAGCTTTAAATGAGATCGCTGAGTATTATATTCTAATGATGATGTTTCCATATTACTATTAAGCCCCAAAAATAGCGAATTCACGAATAGATTAAAGCATTCCTCCTACTATTCCCCCCCATAATCATAAATAGAACTGCAAGTAAGTAGATACCCATGACGATAATGGTCATTATACCCAGAAAGAGGAACAAACGTCTCAAATTATTGTAAGCGCTTGAGCACAAGTTTGCATCACTTGCTTCGATACCATCTTTAATCTGAATGCTGAATCGCATAAGATACAAGGAAGGAAAAATATATATCAGCGATATTAGCACGTACACAACACCAATACCTACTCCCATACCGGGAAACATTTCGGATGCTGAGCCTCCAGCCAATGAAAGTCCTCCAAGAGCAATGAGAGTACTGAATATGAATCCCAAAATGCTTAGAAACTTGCCCCATTTTGCCGTATCTAAAAGATTTCTTTTGTCAACCTGAGACAGGAAAAGCTGATCTTCATTCATATTATAATCATTTACCGACTGCAGCAACGCATTTTAGCTCGATTGCAATGGGAGTGGGTAAAGAGCT
>JABSPG010000845.1 GCA_013214445.1 Ekhidna sp.
ATACTGTCTAGGGGTTTCGCCTAGCTGACGTTTGAATACACGATTTATAGACGCTTTAGAATTGAATCCACTCTCAATTCCAAGTGCAAGAATTGTGTACTGCTTTTTGTTAGGGTCTGCTAGTTGCTTTTGGAAAAATTTGAGTCGAAAGTTATTGACGTAATCATAGAATGAAATGTCTGCAGTTTCATTGATGGCTTGTGAAATATTATGATTAGAAACACCCAACTCTTTCGCCACATCTTGAACCCTTAAATCAGGATTTAGAAATAGCGTTTTTTCTTCAAAGAGCTGTTCTATTTCATAAAAGAGCTCTTCTGCTTTTTTTGTTGAAAGAGCTGAAGTAGCATACTTAATATGTTTTTCGGTAGTGTTTCGTGGTTCATCAAAGTTGGCCAACGCGTAACGCTTTAAGCCATGATAAAACATCCAGACTAGTGATAAAAAAATCGATATACGAATGATGGCATAGGCTACATCAATGTGGTTCAGCAAACCAACATTAGTCAATATCATGGCCAAAAAAGATGCTGAATAATTAAATATTGATATTAACAGAAAGTATCTAAACCAACTCAGATCTACCTGAGAGATATTGGAATAATAATGGTGAATTTTCCTTTGATAGCTTTTGAGTTTCCCTAGAAACCATATCAGCAAACTAATCATGTAGATATGAAGTCCCTTGATAAAGAAGTGATAGTCCCAGGATACTTCTTCTTTAAGTCGCTTGATATCCGCAATACTGTAATCATTCCAGATAAATACATCTCCTATAATAAAGAGGAAGTAAATGAAATGAAAGAGAAAATACCACCACCAGGTTCTCTTGATTCTATGATCTTCAGAGGTAATTAATAACCCGAATAAAAAGATTGGAGGAAATGGCAAATAACCTGCAATATGGCGAAATGCAAATGTGAGTTTGTTGTATTCAATACTGATTAATATGTCCGACAAGACATAACAAACTATCGCCAATATGATGGCAAAAAGAACATAGTCTGTTATTTGCTTATCTCTCTTAGCAAATACTACTAAAAGTAGCACCAACAACAACGTCAAAGTGGCAATACTTATAAGGTTCATGCTGCACTCATTTACTCCCAAAGTAAATGACAATCCATAATATCAGTTGGCTTACGAATTGAAGAAAGAGAATTTTTAACCTAACGAGAAGTTTTCATAAAAAACCAACACCCATGCTAAAACAACTCAGGTTACCAAAACTGTTTGATGGTCTCAAGCAATGAGGCGTGTACGCCACCGCCAGCTACCATCTGTCTTCCAAAAAGGAAATCATCTCCTCCGCTAAAATCGGTGACTGATCCACCTGCTTCCTTTACCAGAATGACACCAGCAGCAATGTCGTAAGAGTTTAGGTTGTATTCGAAGTAGCCTCCGTACCGTCCACACGCCACATAGGCCATATCTGCTGCTGCACTACCCATACGTCTTAGTCCCTGGGTGTCTTTCATTAGCTGATTAAGGATTTTGAGATACTCTTCAAGTCGCTCAAAATTGTAATATGGAAATCCCGTAGCGAGCACACAGTTTCTAATTTCTTTATCTTCTCGAATCTTAATTGCAGATCCATTAAGGAATGCGCCATTTCCTTTTGATGCATAAAAGCACTCGTCGTTTGCTACTTCATACACCACACCAGATACAATTTCTCCTGCATGCATCAGCCCAATACTGACACAGTAGTTGGGTATTCCGTGTACGAAATTGGTAGTGCCATCTAATGGATCAATAATCCAGGTGTATTCTTTTCGCTCCTGTTCGGTAGTCTCCTCCT
>JABSPG010000846.1 GCA_013214445.1 Ekhidna sp.
CCTCCTCTGCAATAAAAATTGGAAGACCTACCCGTAACTGATCTGCCGCACTTTGATCTTTCTTTTGCTCATCCGAAATTGGCTTTAACTCAGGTGAAGGAGGTGGTATCTGTGAAGCTGCTTCTACCTCATCAGATATAGAAATAACAACTTGCTCGTGCTCTTGTTGAATCTTCTTCTTGGGAACAGCTTTTGGCTTAGTACTTTTGGTTTGGCTAGTTGCAGACTTGGTTTTTGCCTGACTTACTGTTTTAGGTTTCTTACTGGTAGATCTCTTCTTTTTTGTAGGTTTCTTTATGAGTTCTTCCTTCTTAGCGGAGGCAGTCTTTTTCTGTTTTGTCTCCTCCGTGGAAGTCGAAGACTCGTCTTTTTCTATCAGTTTTTTTCTTTTCAGATTCTTACCTAATGCCATGACACTCTAATTTCTACTAAGTAATTCATTTGCAAATGCCATATAGTCTTTTGCACTGTTGGAGTTTGGTGCATAAGAAATTACGCTCTGACCAAATGAAGGTGCTTCTGAAGCCTTCACATTATTTCTAATCATTGAATTGAAGATTGTGATGTCATAATTTTCTCCAATGTAATCCTTGACCTCCTCTGTTAGTTTTCGACGTTTATCTACCATTACTGGTAAAATACCTTCTATCTCAATTACTTTATTGTAGCTTTCATTGATCTTCTGAATCGTCTGTGTAATTTGATCAAGCCCCTGCAAACTTAGAACCTCTAGCATCATGGGAATGATTACTCTATCTGATGCATATAGCGCGTTCACTGCTAGGATTGAAAGAGAGGGCGGGCAATCGATTAATGTAAAGTCATATTTTGATGAAATTTCATTCAAAGCATTCTTTAAAAAAGCATGACGCTCCTTTTCCTCAATCAATGACAATTCAATATCTACCAAACGCATATCAGAAGGAACAATATCGATCCCTTCTCTACTTTGAATAGTATCAATGATTTCAATTTTTCCCTCCAAAACATCGGAAATAGTATTTCCCTCATCTAAGCCCACACAGTAACCCAAATTACCCTGAGAGTCCATATCAACTACCAAAACCTTCTTACCTAGTTGCGATAATGCACTAGCAAGATTGATTGTGGTAGTGGTTTTTCCTGTACCACCCTTTTGATTTACGATGGATAATATCATGGTTCAGCTAGTGTAGGTATTTACTTTATGCTTTTAACTACTTAGACAAGGTAAATGTGTTCACTTTTTCGCGAAGAGTCCTCGCAATATCTGTGACTTGCTCAGATTTTTGCGTATAGTTCTCCATACCAGCAGACAATTCAGTTGCGGAACTTGCAACCTGTTCTGTTCCAGCCGCAGTTTCTTCTGCGATAACTACGATTCCTTCCGTGATCGTTACCACGTTTCGTATCCCTTCCATCTGCTCTTTAGTGGCATCAAGAATCTCCTTAGAAATTGCGAGATTTTGATTTGAGGAGTCTGCAATTTCTTTAAATGCCTCCGAAGCATCATTTGAAGCCGATTCTCCTCCCTCAATACTTTCAGTCATTACTTCAATCACCTTCGCCGCTGCTGCTGTATCGTTTTGAACATCTCTAATCAACGTTTCAATTTCCCTCGCAGATGTTCTTGAATCTTCTGCAAGCTTTCTTATTTCCTCAGCAACCACCGCAAAACCACGGCCTGCATCTCCAGCCTGTGCTGCCTCAATGGCTGGCGCCGGCGGCGCCACCAGGTGCGCCTGTGCCTGCTGCCGCTGCTGCATCGCCTGTGCCTGCTGCCGCTGCTGCATGAGCAGGCGCTGTTGCGCCTCGA
>JABSPG010000847.1 GCA_013214445.1 Ekhidna sp.
GTCCCCTGAGGCGCTACGAGCCTTACCCGCACGCACATCGGGCAGCACATCTTTGACCCGATTCAGGTTTACCGTACCCGCTTTGAGCATGGCGTTACTAACTATGGTGATGTTCTTTAGGGTATTGCGAGGCAATGCCACTTTTTTTTCGGTATCTTGATCCAAGAGCGTGAAGGAGGTCATGTTTTTTAAGTTTTGGTAGACTCAAAAAATAGACATCTTTCCGCTCTTTTTCAGTTTTGGCTAGTGGTGTGGGATAGAACAATACAACTCTGACAATTGTGCAGAGCCTAAATTGTCATTAGTGCACACCATAAAAGTGTGTCGTGGCGATAACTGCGGGTTTGCTCACACACTAATGCTGAGTGAATATATCAACGGATGTTTTGATCAATATGATTTCATTTATATTTCGGATAAGTATCTGGATTCTGTAAGCAAGTATCTACCAGTTGCGGAAATAACTTTCGTTAAACCATTTGATTTTCAGCCGTATTATGATTCGGAAGATGATGAACCTCTGACAGACAATTCCATAGTAAGTATATGGTACACAGAAGAAACAAGAATGAATAAAGTTCCTGAAATTGGTCATGTAACAATATATGAAAATGGCAAAAGCAAGAGCCTAGACTATCTTCAAGTTTCAGTTAGAAAGCAGAGAATGGAAAAATATGATACAAAAAATAAGTAACACTGCCCCTTTGTAGAGATGCCCTTTTACGCATTTTTCTCTAAGCGATATGCGATATTGCCTATTCAGAACCTTGAATCAAGAGTTTGTTGGGGATTTAGATTTTTGAGTTCTGGGAAGGCTAGCTTTCGAGGAATCCTGATGAATCGGGATGTAGAAGAAATTTGACGCATTCAGGGTTCAAAAAGCCGACTTGGAGTCGGAAGAATAATTCTCTAGCAAGCTCTAAACAGGATACTCGCTCAGTAAAATGTATCATTATTACTTCATGGCCTTATTTTTTCCTTTCCCCCAAATGAAATCAATGTTTACTCCCATTTGAAGAACATTCATCGGGGCATTGCCTAGAAAGTCTTTTGCATAGACGAAAAATCCTTGATAGAGTACAAATGCATTCAAGGACCACCATCTTTGAGGAGGGCCATAACGATAGTTCAGACGAATTGGAATAGCCCAATCACGATGAATTCGCACATCATTGACAACTTCCCATGTTAAGGCTTGAAAAAATTGTTCTCTGCCTACGCGAAATAGCAGACCACTTCCAACAGATAGGCTATGATTTGTCTTGGATTTTGGGGTAAGATTTAATTGCATCATAACTTTCCAATGCCCCAATCGACTGAATGCAGGATCATCTACATCTGCAGATGATCTAAACATATTGTTCCACAGACTTTCATCAGCTCGAGTTCGTCTTAAAAAATGAAACTGTGTAATTGAATATGGTTCCACATCACATCGGCAGTATTCATCTAAAGCATAACCTATTACAGTCGACCATCTGGGAGTTAGTTCTCGTTCATAGCCAAATTGATAACCAAACCTTCCCCATTCATTGCGTTCCATAACATGTGCTTGATGGTAACCGACAAATAGACGGTTTTGTCCGAGACTGACTAGTGGGATGCATGCCAGAATAACGATTATGTGCATTTTCATTTTTACGGATGTATAAGGATAGAATTGTGATGGCTCTGGTTAAAGTTATCGGTAATTTTGCTCATGTAAATCTCTGGCTTCAAATCTCCAACTGGAATTTTAATCTTAGGATCAGCGTACCGAGAAGGGTAGTGAATGCTGCATACCTTGTAGGTACATG
>JABSPG010000085.1:0-3751 GCA_013214445.1 Ekhidna sp.
TGGTGTGGGAGGGGTCTTCGACCCCGTATCGAAAATTCGACATAGGTGAGCAGCGTAATTGAGAAAAATATCACTATAAAAATAAAAAAAATGTGATCAAAAGGTAATGTCAAAAGCTCTTGAGTCTCATCAACTGCACCCAATACTACTGAAACCTCTTCGGGATCAAACAAGTCTTGACACATACTCTTAATTAAGTTAGCAGTGTTTTCGGATATCTCAGATGGTTTCAAGATCACTGAATTACCGGCGGCAATGGCTGAAATCAGTGGCCCGATTGCCAATTGGAACGGATAATTCCAGGGTGCTATTATTAGACACGCGCCCATCGGCTCATAAGCGACATAGGATTTTGTACCAAGAAAAGTCAAACTGGCAGATACTTGTCTTGGCGCCATCCAAGACTTCAGGTTTTTTCGAACCTTTCTAATCTCAGAGAGAACCACAAAGACCTCTGTTAAATCAGCCTCTTCTGATGGCTTCTGCAAATCTTGGTGCAGGGCTTTGTGTATCAAAGATCTGTTACTGAGGATCCACTTCTCCAACTTCCTTACTTTATCTATCCTTTGCTTTAAAGAAGATGTACGGAGGTGGATGGAATGATCTCTTACTTTGTGAAATGTCTCCCTAATCTGTGATTGTATTGCCGTATCCATAGTTAAAAATAAAAAAAGTCAGCTCGAAAGCTGACTTTTTATTTATGTCTTATTTTGACTTACTGAATTTGAAATTCCACTCGTCTATTTTTCTGCCTATTTTCCTTAGTGTCATTTGACACCTTTGGTTTTGTATCCCCAAATGCTTTGTAAGACAGTCTATCCCTACTAACTCCATTTTTGATGAAGTAATCCATCACAGCCTTCGCTCGTCTACCAGATAGGCCCATGTTGTATTGAGGGTCACCTGTACTATCTGTATGACCAGATATTAAAATCTTTTCAATCTTTTTATCCTGCAAAAATCCTAGAACCCTATTCAATTCAGGATATGAGCCACTCTTCAACTCTGATTTATCAAAATCAAAGAAAATGTTGTTAAGCACAATTGTCTCTCCCTTTTCTATTGGATGTATTTCCAGAACCTTCTCCACGGTATCCGACTTCATAATGTTCGTAAAATCAAGATTTTCATCTTGAGAAACATATCCATCTGCTTCCCCAGCAATTCCATATTTCGCTTTTCCTTTAATCGTAAAAAGGAAACTTCCGCTTGCGTTCGTAGAGGCTCGGCCCATGTCCATACCATCTGGAAGACGCTCAATCAATACGGTGGCACCTCGAACAGGCTTCTTAGTCTTAGAATCAAGTACTTTTCCAGTAATTGTGACTATAACTTCCTCAGGCTCGTCAAGTTGTAGCTTTTCTTCTACAACTAGTTCAGTCACAGGCTCAGGTGCTGCCTCAGCCAATAGTTGCCCAGTACTATCCACCAAGTGATCTACAGAGGACAAAAGTGGGCTATTGGAATCTATCTGATCTGAGAATAAATCTTCTACCTTAAAAGTGAAAATATCAGTGTCTTCACCCTTTTTGCCTCTGGTGAAGTACAGATTCTGACCAGAGGATGGAATACTGAAATATTCATCGTCACCTTCCTTGTTTATACCCGGTCCTAAATTTTCGGGAGTCGACCACCTAGTCCACGTATCATCAAGTTTAAAGGAAACGTAAATGTCTGCACCTCCATAGCCATTATAACCGTCTGAAGAAAAATAAAGGGTTTTACCATCTTCAGCCATAAATGGTGATTCTTCTTCTCCAAGGGAATTGACATCATTACCCAGATTTAATGGAGCTGTCCATGAACCATCGCTTTTCTTAAAGGAAACATACAAATCCCTCGAGCCGTAGGTATCATCTCTCTCAGCTGACATAATCATCGATTCACCCCCATCCGCTAGAAAAAAGTCAGCATTGGGAGAATAATTATATTCATCTTCAATCTCAATTGAGGTAGGATCGGCGAAAGTATCTCCTCCTTTTGTAGACATAGATACCCCAGTGTACATTCTTCCTTTCTTGCCATATCTATTTCCGAGTATTAGCACTTCCTTTCCTCCAACGTTGCTAATGCTACTGATGAAATTTGGACCTTTTGTATTTAAAGGTGCACCAATGTTTTTTGCAGGAAGCCACTCACCAGTTTCATCATCCAGCTCTGAAACCCAGATATCTTCCGCATCATTAACTCCCCCTACGTTCTCAGGGTGAAACTGACGCGAAAAGTACATTTTTTTACCATCTGGTGAAACGATGGGGCTATGCTCGACATAGTCACTATTTACGTTTGTACTTAGTTTTTCGGCCTCTACGTTTTCATTAACTCCAGTAACGAGTTTTAGTAAAACATTTATTGGTATGTTGGACGCAGAAATACCAATGGCATCAATGGCATTGTAACCTTCCGATACACTGCAGTCTAAAACTACGCGGATTGCATGAATACGATAAGGAGTTGCATCAAAAAATAAGTTTAGTAACCTGGTTTCAATCGGTAGGTCACGTGGAGTTAGTTCAAATAAGGTGTACTCATTGTATTCGCTATCATAGCCATATACAGCCTTTACTGCACCAGGATTTTCAGACTCTGCGATAGCCACTTGTTGCGCATTTATAGGGTTCTGGAAAGAGACCATTATAAACTCTTCCTTGTCCCGACTTTTGGGGCGCCAAGCATTTGGATTCTCTCCTCCATTAGATAATGCATTGGGGCGGTGCAGGGCCTGAATAGCAGAGAACTCGTAGGGAGAGTATTCGGAAGAAACATCTACAATCTCAGTTCCCCAGACCACCGTCTCTTGAGATTTGACCGAAAAGGCCAACAATACAGGTATTATCAGTGCAATTTTCTTCATAATTATATAATTAACGACGAATCACTCTCACCTCAACACGGCGATTGAGCGCTCTCGCTTCAGGGGTACGCTCTTGTGTCACTGGCTGAGTACCTCCAAATGCTTTTGTAAAAATTCTGTTTTTAGAAACCTTCTTGTCAACCAAGTATTCTTTGACCGCTTCAACACGTGCCTCAGAAAGTCTTAAAGAAGCTTCAGCATTTCCTCCAAAATCTGTATGACCTTCTAGCTGAATAACGATAGAAGGATTATCATTCATCCAAATTGCAAGCTCATTTAACTCACTAAACGATGAGGAAGTAATTTCATCGCTATTTCGACCAAAATTCAGGTTTTCAAGTTTTCGTAATTCAACTATATCTTCAACTACATACAGGTTGATACTTTTGCTTGCGTCAACATCTAACACTTGCTCATAGGGTTTGAAACCACTTTCCTTTATGTACAGATTGTACTGTTTCCCAAAGACGAGCTGCATTTTGTACGAACCATCGGACTTAGAAGAAGCTATTCCCATATCATCATAATATGGTAGCTTCTCATATCTAATCTTACCTGACATGGGCGTTGAATCTTGAGCCTTTAGCATCTTGCCATAGACCAACACAAGAGAATCTTTGGAGTTCTGGGCGTGTGTGGCGGCAAACAATGCAAGCGAAAAAAAGGCTATACAATAAATTTTTCGCATGAATAGTTATGATGATTTAGGCCAAAATAACGCAAATAAATGCAAAAATTAAAAGATCATCCAAGTCAATTTTGACTGGCTTATGGATTATCTATTTTCTCCTTTGGAATTTTTGCAAGTAATGCATCTTCCATTGGAAATGTTATTTCATCTAATACTGATCGAATAGAGTCCCCAACCGCTTTGAAAGCTGTCATCTGTTCTGGTTC
>JABSPG010000085.1:3761-11242 GCA_013214445.1 Ekhidna sp.
ATCATTGATGTGTATTGTTTTAGGGAAGTTGAGTTGATGGGTTTGTTTGGTTTTGTTTTGATTCAGTTTAGAGCCAAAAGCTAAGAAGAAGGTATATCTACCTTGAGCGCATCTACTTGTTTTCCGTTTTTCCAAAATCTGTAACATAAGTGTGGTCCGTTGGCCAATCCAGTGCTCCCAACGAAACCAATATTCTGCCCTTGTTTTACACGTACTCCTGGCCTAATGCCTTTAGCAATTTTAGACATATGTAGATACTGTGTAGTGTAGTTACTATTATGTTTGATCTTTACGTAATTGCCATTTCCACCATGATACTTTGCTTCAAGTACCACTCCATCACCTACTGTTCGTATCGGGGTTCCGGTCGGTGCAGCATAGTCTGTCCCTAGATGAGCCTTATATCGCTTCTGTACAGGATGGAACCGACGTAAAGAATATCGTGAACTAATTCGAGTGTAATTGAGCGGTGCTCTTAAAAGGGTCTTTCGAAGGCTATTGCCATTTTCATCGAAAAACTCTGCTTTTCCACTAATCTCGAATGGGATTGCATAGTAAGGCTTTGTCCAGTGCTCAAAATAGGCACCTTTGATACTTCTCACGCCAACAACCTTGCCATCAACAGATTCTTCCTCATATATCACTTTGAACTTATCACCTTTCGCTATTCTGAAAAAGTCAACCTGCCAAGCAAAGACATCCACGAGTTTATTCACAACAACAGGCGAACCGCCTTGATCGATAATAGCATTATAAAGTGAGGAATTGATCTCCGCTGCTAGTACTCTCTCAGAGACCTGAATGGGTTTCTGCGCAACCTCCGCATATATAGTATCTACAAGATTGTATACAACATATTCAGTAGCTGACGGCTCAAAAATGAACTGACGAGCAGTTTTCAGCGAGTCTTTGTCGTGAATGATGGAGTAGTTTGCTCCTGCCTTTAGTTTACGTACATCATAAACATCTTTGGAATTTTGAGCTAGCGTATGAATCTCCTGAAAGGAAACATTGTAGTTGGAGAGTATCTCGGATAGGTTCTGATTCCACTTTACCTTCCCTTCCACCACGCCAAATGAGTCAATTGGATAGCCATAGTAAAGTGTCGGAAGTTGGAAGAAAGAAGAGTCGATTTCAATCAGCGTTGCTTCCTCTTCGGGCGAGCTAAAAATAGACTTGTACCAAAAAGATGCAGCGGCAATACCTACAACACCAATAATGACGAGCCAAAATCTCGTTTTTCTCATGTATTTAGAGTGAATATGCTACAAAATTGCGTTTTTTCGATGATTTTCCAATGCACTATCAAGAAAATCGACAAACGAAGAGATACTCAAATCGTATGCTCTTGGAGCAATCAACAACTCCTCTCTTGCATTTAAAATGACATAAAAGGGCTGGGCGTTATTATTAAATCTTGTTATTTGAAAATCAGCGTTTTGCTGACCAATTGTTTTCTTCGTCTTTCCGTCATAAGTAGACTCGTACCATTTAGCTGGTGAGAGCTGTGTTCTATCGTCTACGTACAATGCCACTAAGACAAATTCCGTACTGAGACGTTTCAAGACTGCCGGATCAGACCACACTCGTTGCTCCATTTCCCTGCAATTGACGCACCCATGTCCTGTAAAATCAATGAAGATGGGTTTGCCTTGCTCTTTTGCACAAGCTACAGCTTGTTCGTAATCGAAGTACCCTTGTAAGCCATGCGGCCAATGTAAAATATCCGCAAAATCAGGATCCTCGCAGGTATTCCCACCCGCTTCCTTTTGCAGCAAGTTAAAATTATGTGTGGCCATTGGAGGCAGGAATCCCGATAATGACTTTAAGGGTGCTCCCCATAAACCTGGAATTAGTGAGATAACGAAAGAAAAAGTGAATACAGCGAGCACAAGACGAGCTACTGAAATCTTATCCGAATCTGGATCGCTTTTCAGCTTTAGCTTTCCAATTAAATACAACCCCAATAACCCAAATATCGAAATCCATAGTGAAATGAATACTTCTCTATCCAGTATCCCCCAGTGATAAGCTAAATCTGCTACACTTAAAAATTTCAATGCCAATGCAAGTTCCAAGAATCCCAATACTACTTTAACAGAGTTGAGCCAACCTCCAGACTGAGGCATTGACTTAAGCCATGCTGGAAAAATTGCAAATCCCGTAAATGGGATCGCAAAAGCAAGCGAAAACCCAAACATTGCAGCCGTCCCTTCTAAAATGCTGCCTCCACTGAGCGTATTGATCAACGCTGTACCAACGATGGGAAAAGTGCAAGAAAAGCTAACAAGCACAAGCGTGATCGCCATGAAAAAGATACCAATCAAACCTCCACGATCAGCTTGCTGATCGATTTTTGAGACTAGACCAGAAGGCAAAGTGATCTCAAATAAGCCAAAGAATGACAGAGCAAATATGACAAAAACAGAAAAAATAATGAGATTGAATAACCAGTGTGTACTTAGCTCATTGAGTGCCGTAAATCCCCAAATAAGGGATATCAAAAATCCAAGCAAACTAAAAAATACCACAATGGAAAGGCCATAAATTAGCGCCTTACCAACCCCTTCTTTTCGAGTCTTGCTCTGCTTCAAGAAAATCGAAACGGTAATGGGAATCATCGGGTAGACACAGGGGGTGAGCAACGCTACCAAGCCGGCTAAAAATGCCGTAATCAGTATGGACCATAAGTTTCCTTCCGATTCAGAATCAGTCTTTTTTTTTAACCCATCTTCACTCTGTTCACTTTCACCTCCTGACACTAAACTGAATTCATCATCAAAGGGAATACACTTACCATCTACATCCGAGCAGACCTGATATGTATAATTGCCGGAGATTCTAAATCCTTTATCCAAAATCTTAACTTTTTGGATAAAAAGACCTTCACCTTTGAAATAGGTATACTCTCCATCCCAAATAAGTGAATCGTATGTCTTAAGTGGATTGATTGGCTCCAATTCACCCAATAGTTCGTAGCTATCATCATCCTCGAAATAGAATTCTGTCACCATTGGGCCTAGATCCGGGTCAAAGTCAGAGGAATATAAATACCAATCCGTCTCGATTTTGGCCTTGAATTGAATTTCCACCTCATCCCCTACGTTTGGAGCTCTTTCAGACATACTGACTTCCCATTCGATAGGCTTCAGTATCTGAGAGCTTGAGAAAAAGGACACAGCAAAAAAACCAATAAAGGAAATGAAGCTTAGGTGCCTTCGGTAAACAGAGTTCACAAATGTAGATTTCTCTATCATCAACTATGATTTAGACATATCAGTGAAAAACTGATAGAAATGTGAAATCGTTTCAATGCCTCTGTAATAGTTGAAGAGACCGTAGCTTTCATTTGGTGAGTGGATGGCATCTTCATCTAACCCAAAACCCATCAAGATTGAATCCAAACCTAACTCTTCTTGGAACAGAGCCACAATGGGAATACTGCCGCCTTCTCTTGTCGGAATAGGTTCTTTACCCCATGTTTTTTCCATAGCCTTGGATGCAGCTTTGTACCCGATCGAATCTGTTGGAATAACTGAAGGTTCTCCCCCATGGTGTGGGGTCACCTTTACTCTAACATGCTTTGGTGCTATGCTTTGAAAGTGTTCAGTAAAAAGATCCGTAATCTCATTACTTACTTGATTGGGAACCAAACGCATGGAAATTTTGGCAAATGCCTTGGAAGGAAGCACGGTCTTAGCGCCTTCACCAATGTATCCTCCCCAGATGCCATTCACATCGAGCGTAGGTCTAATGCCTGTACGCTCAAGCGTAGAGTATCCTTCTTCCCCTTTCACAGACTCAATATCCAGATGTTCTTTGTAGCTACTGAGGTCGAATGGCGCCTTGTTCATCTTCTCTCGGTATTCCTGGGAAAGCACTTCCACTTTGTCGTAAAAACCTGGAATGAGTATCTCACCCTTCTCATTTTGCAAGGATCCGATCATCTGACATAGCGTGTTGATGGGATTACCAACGGCACCTCCGTACGTTCCTGAATGCAAATCTCTATTAGGACCTGTCACTTCTATTTCAAGATAGCTAAGCCCTCTCAATCCGACGGTAATCGAAGGAGTATCATTGCTGATAATAGAAGTATCTGAAATCAAAATCACATCAGCAGCAAGCTTCTCTTTGTGGGCCTTAACAAAAACCTCTAAGTTTTCTGATCCAACCTCCTCTTCACCTTCTATCATGAACTTAACATTACAAGGAAGGCTGTCGGTTTTGATTAGGGCTTCATAGGCTTTCACATGCATATAAACCTGGCCCTTATCATCTGACGATCCGCGAGCATATATTTTTTCATTTTTTACCACCGGTTCAAAGGGTGGTGAATCCCATAGTTCATACGGATCTGCCGGCTGAACGTCATAATGACCATAAACTAAAACAGTAGGTAGGTCTGGGTCTTTTATATGCTCAGCGTATACAATTGGGTATCCTGCTGTTTCACAGATTTCAACATGTGTTCCCAAATCATCAAAGCGCTCTTTAAGGTACTCAGCAGCGCTCCTAACATCTCCTGCAAATTTTGGATCTGCACTCACTGATGGGATTTTAAGTAATTCCAGAAGTTCGTTTAAGAATTGTTCCTTGTTTTCTTCAATGTAGGATGTTGCACTCATGTTGTTTTCTTTTAATGCAAACATAAACTAGGAAGTGTAGCTATCCTTGGAAAACGGATCTCTTTAGAATTTTGGTTCTTTAAAATCCAAAACCATCGTCATCATCCTCTTCGATGGTATCGAAGTTTTCGTCTTCCACTTGTACATCGTCAGGAGAAACCAAATTATATGGTTCTTTTACCCCAAAATATACTTCCCTGAACCTGTTTATAAAACCTAGCGTCTCATTCGTGTCTCCAGCGGCTATGATAAGCTCTCCAGGTTTGGAGTTTTCGGCATTTGATTTAGACTGTATCAGCTCATTGAATTCCTCATTTGAAGAGTGTAAAATCAATTGATTAAATGTATAGCCGACGTAATACCAGATACCTGGCGCTGCTTGAATAAATAGGTTTACAACCTCTGCTCCTGACTCATCTTTCTTGATTTCCAAAAAGCCTTCCAGTTTGGCATTGATGTCATTGTCGTACATGTGAGAGATGGCAAGCTTTGTGGTATTGTGCCATGCTTTTTGGCCTATATCCCACTTCATTTTCACGCCAGAAATGAACAGCTGACTTTCCAAATCTCCTGATACTGAAGTCAAAGCTGTATAATCTCTCAAGCTTGACTGCTCGTATTCCTTAGCTATTTCATCGTCAGCAAGGTTGGCAAGCTTAAAGAGGAGTTCCAAAGAAATATCGTTTGCCAGCGGAGGACCTATACGTTCTATGATATCTATCAGGTCTTCTGCCATAATATCAAATGCTCCATTTGGTGCAGGAAAATCCATTGCAAACATTGCATCACAGGAGTATTCATTTGTCTCTTTGTTGCCGACCCCTAGTACAGAGGCATCTAGTTTGATCTGACTGTTGGTTGGGTTGATGAAATTAGCTTTGCCTTCAAAAACAACTGACTTTGAGCTGTCCATATAGATCATGGTGTGCCCTTGATAAGACAATCCGCTTGTCTTATCAGGACTTTCGATCTTGTAGGTCTTCAGAGAGTCGTCAAAAGTAAGATTGCCGCTCGCATTAAAGAAGTCAAGATCACTTGCGTTGGACTTAGCTTCCACAAATGTTGAATAGAGTTCATCCCTCAGATCTACATGGATGCCTGAATATACTTTTTCCCCATTTTCATTAACTGCATTGTCAAATGGAAGCTCGACATCCTTTTCTCCTTCTACCCTTTCAAATTGAACCCACTGGTTATAGTCGGGATCTTCCAGCATAAGCTTTACATTTCCATCTAGCTCCAAAGCTGGCTTAGATGCGTACATAGTGACCGCTCCTTTGTAAAGAAAACCTGGTGATATAACCAGATTTTGATTTTCGGGCACATCTCCACCAGAGACTGTCATCAACTTCGTTTGATAATTGCCTTTTCTATCTGGTTCACCTATTGGCACTTCCGATAACTCAAAACTGTCAAAACGTATATCAAATGTATCAGCTCCGATAACTTGTTGATAGTAGGCATTACCTTCAAACTTGTTTCTGGATAATACCCGAATAGACGCCCTATCTAAGTAATGATATCCATTTAGCGTGTCAATAATAATCTGCGCATTCTCAAATTTTTGAAGTACCGAATTTGCCAAGATAGTAGTTTCATTGCCTTCGGGAATGATCTTAGAATCTGCAACTATGATAAAAGGAATTCCCTGAATATCTAGTTCTTGACTATTGATATCATAGATGGCTTTTTCAGCATTGAAGGCAAGGGAGTCTAGGTCTTCTCGCGTTGTATAGAAGTAGGAGTCTTCAATGTCAACATTCACCGGTTTGGTCATTGTAACAATAGAATCCTCCAAATCCCAAACAGCCTCGGTTATGGATGTCTTCATTTGCGCATAAGGAAATGAAATAGCTGCAACCCCAACACGTTCAGGTCTAATTCTAGCAGTATTATTGGTTAGTTCAAACTCTAGACGTATATCATCTCCCTCCATTGCGGGTTTTTCGGGATCGTCCGTTAAAATTTCAAATTTTGCATGACGGGCATCATACTCAACTTCGGTAAAATTCATTTCATCTGAAACAGATCGAGACCCTCTGGAAAGCATAGTTCCTCCACCATATACTCCCTTGGTTGTGATGTTTGCGTACCCATCAAGTTCGGCTGTCGAATTATAGAATTTGAAGCTCTCTCCTACTGTTCGCAAGTACATGCTATCTTTTAGAGGTAACCAGTACATATCATATGCCCCAAGCACGGCTTCTGGAAAACTTGCTCCCTTATAATCACCGGGAGATATGACTCCCCCAGTACCATCGGTGGTTACTGAATCTGGGTAGTAGATGAAATCATCAGAATAGATAGTTGTCGTTAAGAAATCAATTTGTCCATACCCCCTCATACCCTTACTGCTCAGTCCGATCTCTTCATAGGTTCTAGCCTCAGTTCCGTATAAAGGATAACCATCTGCAGGAATCTGATGAGTAAAGCCCAGTGACTTATCTGCCTGAATGTGCAGCACTTCATCAAATGTGGGGAATATGCCCCCTGAATTGAATGTTCCATCAAAACTTATACTTTCACCATCTTTTCTCTCCAGGCTGTCCACTTCAAAGGGGGGTACGATAAATTTTACTGATTTGTCATAAGCTCCATTCAAGACATCTGGACTATCGAAGTATACCACAGCGTCGCTATCGGAATTAAAGAAAGGATACTTTGTACTCGGGTTTCTACCGGACTTATTGTCACCTGAATTGATATGCAAAACACCTGACGTTTCCGTAATCTCATTTTTCAAAGAAACCTGCTCGAACGTTCCTTCCGTATTTGTTGTATCTTTAAGAGGTACAGTCAATCGCATTGAATCGATCTGCGGCATGTTTACAATAAACTCTTCATAATCAAATT
>JABSPG010000848.1 GCA_013214445.1 Ekhidna sp.
GTCAGGGAGTACATCAAACCCATCCCCGAAGGAGACTTCTTGCCAGTAGTGGTTTCTGATTCCTTGTGCTTTCCAAACGTATGCTGGACCCGCCCAAGTACCATTGTCTTGCATGCCACCATAGACGTTATAAGGAGTTTCGTTATCCACAGCAATGTGGTAGAACTGACCCACTGGAAGATTATCTACAAATCTCCAAGTTTGACCTCTATCTCTGGTAATGTTTACACCTCCATCATTTCCATCGATCATGAAATTGGGATCGTTGGGGTGAATGTACCACGCATGGTGGTCTGGATGCACCCCGTTATCTACTCCGTAAGCTGGCATCAACTCCTGAAAAGACTTACCGCCATCTACTGACACATTCACATAAGTGAATATGCTATAAACACGATTTTCGTTTACGGGATCGACATAAATTTCAGAGTAATAGAATGGGCGATTTCCGATATCGCTTTTGTCGTTCACCTTTTTCCACTTAAATCCACCATCATCCGATCTGTACAAAGCGTTTTTCTTCGACTCGATTAGGGCATATATAATATTAGGTCTAGATGGTGCGATAGCAACTCCGATACGGCCTAATTCTCCTTTTGGAAGGCCATCCTCATCAGATAGTTTTTTCCAATTTTCGCCTCCATCGTGTGTGATGTAGAGTCCTGATCCAGGTCCTCCTGATTTGAAAAACCAAGGGTCACGCTTGTGCTCCCACATGGCTGCAATCAGTTTATTGGGGTTTGATGGATCCATAACCAAATCAGCAGCTCCCGTACGGATGTTGTTGAACAAAATGCGGTTCCATGTCTTTCCACCATCTGTGGTTTTGTATATGCCTCTTTCTTCATGCTCTCCCCATGGCGATCCGATAGCACCTACGTATACTGTATTAGGATCATTTGGGTGAATCACGATCCGATGAATGTGTCTGGTTTTTTCTAGTCCCATTTTTTGCCAGGACTTTCCTCCATCAAGAGTTCTGTAAATACCGTCTCCGCCGTTTAGTGAGTTTCTTGGATTTCCTTCACCAGAGCCCACCCATACTACAGAAGGGTTAGATTGTTGTATTGCTACAGCGCCGATAGAAGCAGTAGATTGATCATTGAATATGGGCTCCCAATCAATACCTCCACTGGTAGACTTCCAAACGCCTCCTGAGGCAGATCCAACATAGATAATGTCGGGATCCTCTGTTACCACATCAATTGAAGTGACACGGCCGGACATCCCAGCCGGGCCAATGCTCCTTGGAGCCATGTTTTTCAATGCCTCCATGTCCAATTTCTGGGCAAACGCCACAGTTGAAAAGGCCAGAAGTAAGATAAATAATTTGTTCTTCATAGTTGTTTCACTTTGCTAAGGGTGAGCAGAAAACTGCAAACCAGTCTTCCGTTCCATTTTAGGTTCTGTTTGAGAAGTAATTTATATGATGGGATCAAGAGTAGGGGATTTAAACGTGATGAGTGGTTTCATGTCTGTTTAGCTTGTCATTTTGAAAGTGATTCATCCGCTAAAAAGGTACTATTTCGGTATCGAAGTGTTGTTTTTGAATGAAAAGAATTCAAACTTTATTAGTTGTTATATGCTACAAGTTCAAACATCGCTGCTTTTGAGCTCGTTGAAATTACACTGTGAGAATCGTCGTAACCCTTTTGCTTATTTATTCTATCTCTTTTGCACATGCTCAAGAGGATACGCCCGAGCCATACATATTGCAGAGCATCTACTTTGGCGGTGGCAGCTTTTCTAATGATGACTACCAGTTTCAAGAGCTAAAGCAGTTGGTGGATA
>JABSPG010000849.1 GCA_013214445.1 Ekhidna sp.
CCTGAGCGGTTCAAACCTGTTGCGTTCAGGAACATATATTCTGCCATCAATAATTGGGAAACCTTGGTTTTCCGTCTTATTTGGCTTCCCCCTAGTTGTCAGCACGCTAGACAAGGGTAACGGTTTGTCAATCGGGATAAAGCTTTCCGGGACAAAGTATTCAAACAATACAGGCCTGCGGGTTTCTGTCAAAACCTCCGTCACCTTCAAGTGCAAATTTTCCAACTTCAATGGCTCCGATAAACCGTTACTATTGACATAGATATTGGTGAAAGAAGTGCCGAAATCTACCCCCACTTTCCATCGTTCTCCCAGCCTAATTTTCTCTGGACTTTTCAGCATAATCAAGCCAATGGGACTTCCAGAACTATCCTGACACTCAATGAAACTAGGAAATTCTTCTAGGTGAGTTATTTGATAAGCACCCCTACCATCTATAAAAGGATGACGCTCTTTCGCTTCCGGTAGATACACTTGGAAAGTATCTTCTCCAAATTCAGCATCGTAATAAAAAGCATAATAAGAGTGCCATCCATCCGCCAGGAAATTAGGCCATACTTCCAATACCGGAACTTCCGGCAAAGCATTTTTATCTTCTATGGGATAATCTTTGGAAATCCGATAATTCTGAGGTTGCCGAGGGTCATCTTTCATCCCTGACAAAGGCAAGTCCAGGGTTACCCGCACTTGAGGTCCATCACTACTATTTATTTGAGCAAACTCGACCTTAGCGATTAAATCTTCCGGAGTAAAATAGTCGAGAAGTACAGGATTGATAGGTATCAGGGGCGTAATACTTTTACCCTGAAAAATTAACTTCGTCCCTTGGGGTAAGAAAGCTCCCGGGAGGGCATCCTCTTGGTCTACAAACCGGAATTCTTCTAGAAATAAGTTCTTGGAATCTTTCCACTCAATATCTGGGCACATAATTTCCTTTCTAGTGTCTATAATTGTAAAAAAACTACCATTACTTCACTTCTTACATAATATAGGAGTCTACAATGAAAATTTCAGATCAAAAAAATCCAGCTAGACCTCAAATAGGTGGTTATGCAGTCGCTATAGCTTTAAGTACAGGTTTGACTTTAACTGCCATACGCGCTTTTCCTAGAGTCTTTCTACCCACAGACAACAGGGACACGACTCAAAATCAACCTCAAAGTCAGCTAGTGGTAAATACAAGAATGCCTAAGATAGCACAAGTAGCCGTGAAAGCTGATAGTTTTATCGCCACTGCCGTTGAGAAAGTAGGACCGGCTGTCGTACGCATAGATACAGAACGTACAGTAGCGCGTAATACACCCAATTTTTTTAATGACCCATTTTTCCGTCGCTTTTTTGGAAATGATAGTTTTTCCCAAGTTCCTAAGAAGTTTCAACAACAGGGACAAGGCTCTGGTTTTATTACTGATAGTAGTGGTATTATTTTGACTAATGCCCATGTTGTTAAAGGTGCAGATTCAGTTACAGTTAAGCTTAAAGATGGGCGGAGCTTTGAAGGAGAAGTAAGAGGTCTCGATGAACTTTCTGATTTAGCAGTGATCAAAATTGATGGAGAAAAGTTACCTGTTGTATCTTTAGGAAATTCTGATATAGTAAAAGTCGGAGATTGGGCGATCGCTGTTGGTAATCCCCTAGGGTTAGATAATACAGTGACTTTGGGTATTGTTAGTTCCCTAAACCGCGCCAGTTTTGAAGTTGGTATTCCTGAGAAACGTCTTGATTTTATTCAAACTGATGCTGCCATTAATCCTGGTAACTCTGGAGGTCCTTTGGTAAATTCTCAGGG
>JABSPG010000850.1 GCA_013214445.1 Ekhidna sp.
GGTCGGCCCCGGACCTAGAACGTCGCCATCCAGGTAAAGCAGCCCTTGCCCTGTCTTGTGACCTGGATAGATCCAGACATTAGTAGTTTGGAGGGACCTCGTGAAACTCTTAGTTTCTAGAGCACCATTTGATCGCGAGCTCTGGTAATGAACGTCATACGCAGTTTGCGTATTTGATTCATTAGCCCGTAATTCCAATATTGGTTCTTCTTCAATCCCAAATCGAAAACGGGTGCGCCAATCAAGCGCTGCGCCACCTGTGAATACATTCAGCTCATGGTTCCAACCCATGAGTAGGTTTTTTGTCCACTTTTTCTCGGGCCGATAAACATATGGCAGTATATTCGGATGGTGGACGGTCGGGTAGGCATATCTATGCCGCATCGGCTTGTCAGCATATCCAACCGGCGGTTTAAGATCCCAGCTTTTCACCCGATCTGTATCCAGAGAGTAAGACACCACTTTCGAGCTATCTACCGCAACAATCTCATCAGCTGAGTATGGATGGTGAATCCAACTTGGCTCTTCAAATTGTTCTACCCGAATTGGGCGCAAGTTTTGATCTAAAATGACAAAACCATACCTCGTAGAAACGAGCGTGTGTTTACCATCGTCAAGTGGAAATATTTTCGAGTTTGTTGACGCTTTAAATTCCTTCAACACCTCGCCTACACTTTTATTATCGGTCTCAGTCGCGGTGCAGGAAATTGTTAGGAGACAGATCAAAAAGAAAAATATTCGCATAGACAATGTCTGCACCATCATAAGAAAAAGCCGCTAACAAAAACGAGTGCAATGAAATACCAAAATTGCAACGTATATTTTTGAGATCCGAGAAATTTAGATATGAAAGCACTTTTCTGCATTTCAATACGATTGACTACATCAAGCCAGACTGAAATAATCTCCGCCGCAATACTTGGTGAGGATCTCTATGGGCTCAATCTTGCGATATACTGCCCTTTCAGTGATTGGCATGATATCTAACACCACTGTCAACACCCAAGAGCCTATCCCTTTTTTCTACGGCACGATGAGCGAAGCAACTGTGCCCGGAACCAGCAGCTCGTTGACGTCTTATTGGTCGCTATGCTTCGATCAAACTGGCAACGCGCTTTGGGATGTGGATGGTCACCCTGTGATCGGTCAAGTACATTCATTCGATGGCAAACGTCTTTGTATCGAGTGGGAAACAAGAGAGGATTGCTTGGAGGTCCGCGCCGATTATGCAGCAGCGCAACTCAAAGGAATGATAACGATAAACCATGATGGCTGGGAGAGGTACTTCACTGTCGTGAAAGACGATGTCAGCCAATGCGTACCTGGTGCTGTCAGTTAAGCTCCGTTGGGGGGCATATGCACATGAATAGGTTTTTAGTCATTTCACCTGCATTGATCATCGTGATGATAATTGGGTTTAACATTGAACGTGCCTCGGAGCATTTTGAGCCAGCGATTGTCAAAATTCCAATCATGTCACTCGTTACATTTGTCCTGCTTATGGTAACCGTGAAGATACAGAAGAAGTTCTTTTCCCAGAAAGAGCATAAAGGATCGAAAACACGCTTCAGTCTTTTCCAAGCATTTGCGCTGGCGGCATGCTTTGGGCTCAATATGGGTGTCTTTTTCCATGTTTCTCGCGATCATAGTTGGCCAGTAGCTCTGATTGGAGGGATTTTTACCGGAGCGTTTCTCGGAATTGCTATGGAGTGGTTTATACAGCGGCGTTTGCGGCATTCCAAATAGAGCGCCAGAGCATTTACTTTTAGGGCTTTAGCATTCTTCC
>JABSPG010000851.1 GCA_013214445.1 Ekhidna sp.
TATAGAGATTTTAGCTTTGGAAGAGCATAAATGCAAGTCATGTGGAAACATCTTTACCGGCAACTATTGTAATCATTGCGGTGAAAAACTTGTGGCGGATGAAGATAGAAGTTTACGGCACCTTTTTAGTGAACTTTTCAACGCACTGACTTTTGCAGACTCGAAGCTTTGGAGAAGTTTAAAACTTATCATTTTTAAGCCTGGCACTTTTTCTAGCTTCTGGATGGAAGGAAAGAGAGTTCGCTACATGAAGCCAATATCGGTTTTCTTCTTAGCCAACCTTATTTATTTCATCTTTCCCATCTTCAACACCTACAATACCTCGCTAAAGTCACAGATCTTATCTTTTCCTCAAAAGATCATTGTTGCAGATTTAGTGGATGAAAGGTTGGATCAGGATGGCATTACGTTGGAAGAATTTGCAATCATTTACGATGCAAAGACAACAGAGCTATCTAAGCTCCTGCTGATCGCCATGGCACTACTGATATCAGGCTTTAGCTATCTAATTCACATCCGGAAAGAGTACAACTTAGCTGAACATTTTGTTATCAACCTTGAACTGATGACCTTCATCATCTTTGTTTGTCTTCAAGGAGTCGGAATTCTATTTAGTCTCGGAGCATTACTTAAGCTTTCCTTCTTAAGTGAAACATTTCTAAGCATTCTCATCCTCCTTGTTTTGCTCTTCCCTATTTGGAGCATTCAGAAAGTACTTTTTAAATCTGGTATTCTAATGCGCGCTATAAATACTGTACTGATGCTCATCGGGATCATTCTATCTACTTTCGCCTATCGTATCATCCTCTTTTTCGTAACATTCTGGTCTGTTTGATATCATGCATCTTCTGCGGTCCTTTTCTGAGTTTTGAGTAAATCAATTCGATCGTGGATCTGTTATAAACAGCAATAAAAAGACTCAAATAAATGAAAAAAGTATACTATCTATCCACATGCAGCACTTGCAAAAGAATCATGGATGAGCTAGGTGATCTGATAAATGACTTTGAACGACAAGATATTAAATCACAACCCATGACCTTGGAAGATGTCGAAGAAATGAAAAGTAAGAGTGGGTCGTATGAATCCCTATTTTCTAGAAAAGCAATGAAATACAGATCCATGGGCCTTGGAGAAAAAAACCTCTCCGAAGATGACTATCGCAAACTGATACAGGAAGAATATACTTTTTTGAAAAGACCGGTTTTTCTTGTGGACGATAAAATATTTGTTGGAAATACCAAAAAGACAGTTGCTTCTCTTAGGGAGTACCTTGAAAGCTGACAATTTTTCTTTCCAATTTGCTAGATAATTACAACAGGCATCTTAAAGTGATACTTTAAGTATTTATATCTAGATCGCACTAGGCAGATTACTTACAAAAAATTGAGTGAATTCAATAAGTAAAACAGGCCAATCATCACTCTAAGTTTGTATCGTACTAAAGTCATCTTAGTTATGATGTTGAATATAATCACACTGAATACGCTTTTATTGCTATCACCACAAGGCAATGAAGGCAAAGAGGAGAATAATTCCGCGGCAGCTCAAATAGAGGCTGGACACGCGATGATGGAGCAGGTTTTTAATAGATTTCATACAAACTATGAAATGGACCGAACGCACAAGCTTGGTTACTACCAAGAAGCGATGGAGGACGATACGTCTGTCCATTATCTGGCAGAAAGCATATTGGATATCTATGTCCCGAGCAATCTCAATGAAACGGAGCATGCATCTGTGAAGCCAATTAGAGCTAGGAAGAAAGTATATGAGCGCATTGCA
>JABSPG010000852.1 GCA_013214445.1 Ekhidna sp.
GTACCTTTTTGTTTTTCAATCAAAGGCAGCATGTAGTGGCAGCCATAGTAGGTGCCTAGCAGGTTGATTCTAATCATACGTTCCCAATGATCCATTTTGTACTCTTGAAATAGTTCACCGTCACCTACTCCAGCATTGTTAATGAGTAAATCTAGTTGTTGTATGTTTTTACCAATCTTGTCAGATATGGTCTCGTATGAAAGCTTATCGCTGACATCCAATTGATAGATATGCGTTTGTTCTGGATTCTCAAGGGTATCCCTGAAATTTCCCAGGATATCTAAGTTGACGTCAGATAGATGCAATTTCCATCCGTTTTTGTTGAGGATCGAAGAAAAAGCAGCTCCTAAACCGGAAGCGGCTCCTGTGATGAAAGCGGTTTTATTTGGGTACTTATGATTTAAGGAAAGCATTTTTACCTGTACGTTATGAGTTTGCGGTCGTGATCAAGGTGGCTGTATTCATTGTAGGTACTCAATGTGCAAGTCTCCTTTGAAACAAGAATTTTTGTAATACTGCTATTAACTATTCGTCCTTGCAAGTGTGTAAATGCTTGATCCTTCAGATCTAGCAACTCAATGAGCACAACAGAAATTGGACCTCCTGAGGTGAAAATCCACGCATTTTGTCCTTTGTCCAGTCTTTCTGCGATCTGTACTAGCGATTTGTTTACGTCACTTTTGAATGCCTCCCAACTTTGGCTGTATGAGTGCTTGGCAGATATCCAGTCCTGGAGTGAGGCGTTTAGTATTTGCTGGAGTTCCTTCATTGGATCCGCTTTCATTTCTAGGTAGCTGCCAATGGCTTCATAGCTGCTTAGTTTAGGATCATATTTTGAAATGAGTTCCATGTGGTCATACTCATTCCAGCTGGTGTCCACAAGCATTTCCTGATCATGCTGCAATTCTTTGAGGCAATTACTGGCTGTCTGTTTGTGCCGTTTCAGAGACCCTCCTAGGATCAAATCAGCTCGTTGATTTCGCTGGCTTAGTGACTTACCTAATATCGACGATTGTTTTTTTCCAAGCTCTGAAAGTTGATCATAGTCATTTTGTAAAAAGCTTGCCTGTCCATGCCTTATGAGGTAGATCATCGCCATGATTAGCTTTTGTTTTTAATTATGTTTTCACAGGTTTTGATCAAATAGATGGAAATCATCCAGAAGTTTTTGAACGCCTTGTTTGTAGTATAGCCCTTTGAATAACGATAGTAGATTTGTTGAGCTATACCAGCAAGTCGAAACAAGCCATAGATTCGGTAGAATCTAAAGTCGTCGATTGTTCTTCCTGTTTTTGTGGAATAGTACTCAATGATTTCATTCCGTTTCATCATTCCTTGGGCGTTGCTTGGCTGTCTCCTCATCGATTTGATAAAGAAATTATCGTCATCATGCACCCAGTAGGCAAGGCTACTGCCCAGGTCCATGAGGGGATCGCCAATAGCTGCTAGTTCCCAATCAAGTACTCCAATGATGGTTGTTGGATCTTCCGGTGAAAGTACCACATTGTCCAATCGAAAATCGTTGTGAATGATGCATAGAACTTCTTTTCGTGGCATGTTTTTTTCAAGCCATTGCATTACTTTTTTCCCTGCAGGCACATTCCATGTTTTGGCATCTGAGTACCTTTTGTTCCAGCCAGTAATCTGTCGCTCTACGTAACCTTCCCCTTTCCCAAGCGTGTCCAGACCTTCTTTTTTGTAATCTACTTGATGTAATTCGATCATTTTATCCCAAAAGGAGTGACATAATTCTTTCACAACTTGAGCTTTCCAT
>JABSPG010000853.1 GCA_013214445.1 Ekhidna sp.
ACAGGTCAGTGGGCTGATGTTCGATACTGGCTTTAACGGGGGACTAGCCATGCCATCCTCGCTGGCTGCATCTTTCCCTTCTTCAATAACAAAAACGTTCATAGATCGATCGACAGCCGGTATTTATGGCAGCAATACAGATACGCTGATAGAAAAATCACTGACCCTACAAATCGGAAATGACTCAAACAGCATACCTATAGAGTTCTCCAGTCTCGGAAAAGGTCTGCTTGGCAATGATTTCCTTGAGCACTTTCTAGTGACCATCAACAATGATGAAAATCAAATTACCCTTACTCCTTCTAGTCCTGTAGAGGTATCTCCTGGGTATGCCTTTGTTCCAGGTGTGCTCAGTGAGGATCTATGGGTCGTCAATCGAGTGAATGATCAGCAGACATCTCTCACGCTTGGAGATACCCTTGCATTCATCAATGGGCTGGCGCCCAAAGACCTCTTTTCCACTCACTGCGAGTATTTTATGAACATTGGAAACCTCTTGAGCAGCGATTCTGTCATTATCACCAAATCCGATAATCGATCCATTCGCATAAAATGAAATTTAGACTTTTATCCCTGATTCTGATACTTGGTGCCATTCAGGTGTTCGGTCAAATAGACTTCCAACATGAAGTAGAAACCGCCCGATTTCTCGTCTCTGAACATCAAAAGATGACCAACATACCTGGTGTGCAAGTAGCAGTGATGATTGATGGGAAAATGATATGGTCTGAAGGATTAGGCTATGCCGATCTGAACAAGAAAGCACCAGTCAACTCCAATACGAAATTCAGGATCGCGAGTGTTTCCAAATCTGTGACTTCATTGGCTCTTGGTAAGCTCGTAGAGGATAACCTCATGATATTGGACGAAGATGTCCGGAGGTATGTACCTCAGTTTCCTGAAAAAGCACACGAATTAACGCCTCGTCAGTTGGCAGCATCGACCAGTGGAATCCGACACTATACTGCGAAAGACGCCTCCCCAAATTTGAACGACTATCCTTCTGTTCTGGTAGCCGTTGATGTGTTCAAAGATGACGAACTGACCTTTGTCCCAGATTCACAATATGGATACTCCAGCTACGGTTGGGTGCTGCTGAGTGCCGCCATGGAGCGAGCTGCTAAACAGTCATTTTTCGAAATAATGGAGAATATGTGGATTCAATTGGGAATGATAAATACCTCCTTTGACTACCCAATGAAGCAAATTGATAACAAGAGTACCTTTTACGTGATGGGGAAAAATGGTCGAACAGTAGCCCCAGAAGAAAACCGAAGCTATATGTATGCAGGCGGAGGCTATCTATCCACAGCAGAAGACCTGGTAAAAATGGGACATCAACTATTATCAGATGAATTCCTCTCATCAGAAACCAGACAAATTCTCACTTCTTCGCACATTTTAGCAAACGGAGATTCCACGCTTTACGGACTTGGATGGGAAGCTGGACAAAGTAGACTCGGAGTTCCTGTGATCTTCCATGGAGGAAATATGCACTCTGCCAAGAGTCATCTGGTCATTTATCCGAAGCAAAAAGTAGTCTTTGCTTATTTGGCTAATACAGGAGACCAAGTTTTTTTCAATGATCGTGAGGCACAGAGCATTGCAGAGGTCTTTGTTAAAACGTTACTCAATAAAACTTCTGACTTAGGTGTTTTGGATGGAGAATGGAAAATAGAGACAACATCTTTGCGTGATAAAAAAACTAGCGGCATATTGACGTTATCTGAAGGGAAGGGAAGTATTACCTATAAACGCAGTAAGAAGG
>JABSPG010000854.1 GCA_013214445.1 Ekhidna sp.
GGAGGATCTACTGTTGATTTTTTCAGAGATGCTTGTGAGCGTTTTCGAGCGCCTAAAGGCAGAGGAAGATTTAAGTAGGCAATCTCGCATCCGAGCCTTGCTTATTGAGCTTGCCTCCTCTTTTATCAACGCTCCTCTTGCGGATGTCCCTCTGGTCATAAATAAAGCATTGTCCACAATTGGGACCTTCTTTGACGTTGATAGAACCTACATCATCGAATACCATTGGGATAAACGCCTTGCCATCAATACGTACGAATGGTGTGCGGAGGGAATCACATCTGAGATGGAAAATATGAGAGAAGTGCCAATGGAAATGGTTCAGGATTGGATAGACCTTCATGAAAAAGGAGAAAAATGGGGAATATCGGATGTGAGTGAGATGCCAGATGAGGATGCTTTTAAAGAAATACTGTCCTCGCAGGGGATCAAAAGCCTGATTACCTTCCCTATGATGAATCAGGATCAATGCATCGGCTGTGTAGGCTTTGATTCGGTTAGAAAGCATAGAACCTTTTCAAAAATAGAAGAAGATCTCTTATTAGTTTTTTCTAAGATGCTAGTGAATGTATCTCAACGCAAGGAAGCTGAGCAAAAACTTGTTAAAGGGGAGGCCAGCTTATTGATGGCTATGGAGCGATTGGAGGTTTCCGAACAGCGCATGCGATTGGCAGCTGATGCCGCTGACATGGGAGTTTGGGATTGGAACGTGAAGAGCAATCAGGTTTTGTGGGATGACTTGGCGTATAAAATTTTTGGTTTCGACAGAGGAAAGCATAAAAGTTCTTTTGAGCTATGGGCCGAATCCTTACATCCTGAAGAGCAGGATACCGTCCTTGCAATAATTGAGAGATCCATCGAGGTGGAAGACGAATTCAATTTTACTCATAGAATCCTTCATAAGGATGGAACAGAAATCTTTGCGGATTGCCACTGCATTGTGCTTAGAGAATCGGATAATTCTGCAAGCAGAGTGGTAGGAACCATCAGAGATATCACAGAAGCGAAGCAAAAAGAAGGTGAGCTAAGACAGGCCAAGGCGGAAGTTGAAGAATCTGAGCGACGTTTCAAGCTGGCCATTGAAATTGCTCAGTTAGGCATCTGGGATTGGGATATCGTAAACAACACGTTTATTTGGGATGATAAGTCGTATGATATCTATGGTTTTGGGGAAGAAAGACCGGAACCTAGCTACGACATGTGGATAAAGATGGTACATCCAGATGATCTACAGGACACCATAGCGCAAGTAGAGGCAGGTTTGAAACAAGATACCCCATTCGATACTACATTTAGAATAATCCTACAAAATGGGTCAGAAAGGTACCTCAATGCCTACGGGTTGGTCATTCGAAATGAACAAGGGGATCCAATACGAATGGTGGGGGCACATAATGATGTCACTGCCGACAGAAATAAGGAAATCGAGCTATTTAATGCCAAAGAGAGAGCGGAGTTGGCTAATGTCGCTAAGTCAGAATTCCTGGCCAATATGAGCCATGAAATTCGCACCCCTTTGAACAGTGTGATCGGGTTTTCAGATTTAATGCTAAAAACTTTACTGACCGAAACACAGAAAGATTATCAGCAGACGATCAATTATTCTGCAAATACGCTGCTTACGCTCATTGACGATATTTTGGACTTTTCCAAAATTGAAGCCGGAAAGCTCCAGCTTGAGGAAGTAAGAGTGGATTTACGAGAGTTGCTGTATCAGGTGGCAGAGATGATTAAGTTTAGGCTTGAAGGAAAAGACATTGAGTTGTTG
>JABSPG010000855.1 GCA_013214445.1 Ekhidna sp.
CTTTTTCCGTTTAGTGATACTGTTAGTATTGATAACAATAAATCAAACTCAAATAGTACTAGAAAAGATTTAAGTCTTCATGAAAACAGTAAAATTTTAGTTGTTGAAGATGATAAAATGATATCAACATATTTAGAGAAAATCTTAACAAAGATAGGGATTGATTGTGATTGTGCTACTGATTGGAGTGCGGTCGTTTGACCGGACATCGACCAGCTAAAGTTTAAATATCGGTCGGCCCTCAGTTTGGTTCTTATAAATATCTTCAAACTCATTCGGTGGCAAGTCTCCTATCGAAGAGTGAAGTCTTTTCTTGTTATAAACCTCCTCAATAAATCTTGGAAGACTATCGATGACATCAAGAATCGTCTCATAGCTTCTCATGTGAACCTCATTCTTTTTCATTGTTGCCATAAAAGACTCAACCCAAGCATTATCGTAAGGATTTCCTTTTCTTGAACAGGAGATATGAAAGCCATTGTCATTAAGTTGCTTAATATATTTATCGCAAAGATACTGAACCCCTCGATCTGAGTGGTGGATAACTCCTCTTGGAGGGCGTCTTCTTAAGATTGCCATATTGAGAGCATCGAGAGTCAGGTCTCCATCAATCTTTTTTGAGATTGCCCAGCCGATCACTTTCCTAGAGTAAAGATCAAGAATGACAGCGAGGTAAACAAAGCCATTATTGATTCGAATGTAAGTGATATCTCCTGCCCAAACTTGATTGATGTTATCAATCGTCATCTCTTGAAGAAGGTTTGGATGAACCAAGCAATCATGGTCAGAGTCAGTGGTTCTAACAAACTTCTTTTTCGGGCGAATCTGAAGTTGATTTTCCCTTATGATCCGCCTTAGTCGTCTCTCGCCAATCTTGATCCCTGAGCGCTTGAGCTGCCCCAAGAGCTGCCTGTAGCCAGCTCCTTTCATATCGCAGCGAATATCTTCAATCTTGCCCCTGATATCGGCTTCAAACTCTTCCTTATATGCTCTAATTACTTTAGGGTCAGCATAGTAAGTTGATGTCGAGATCTTCATTTCTTGGCACGCTTTCTTTTTTGAGCCGAGCCTCTTGAAGTTTTTATTAATCCAGTCAATTCGCTCTCGGGTGGACAGAGTGGAGACGTTTGGAGTTTTTTTAAAAGATCAATAATGACTGCTTGCTCTGCAACTTTCTTTTGATAAGCTTCAATCTCAAGCTCTTTTTGAAGAAGCTTCTCTGCCATGGCACGATCCGCTCCTTCGCTCATAAACTCATCGATACGAGCGCCCTTAGCATTCTCCTCTCGAAGAACTTTCCAGCGATAGATGAGCTGGATGTCAGCGCCTATTTCATCAGCGATTTGCTGAGCGGATTTTGCTCCAGAGATGTAATCATCAACTGCTTGTTCTTTAATTTCTTTGGAAAATGATTTTCGTTTCTTTTTTGTCATAATCAGCTCCTAAGCTATTTTAGCATTCTAGGAGAACTGACCGATATTCAAGTATTTAGCTTAACATGTTGGTGTCCGGTTAAACGCCCGCACTTCAGTTTGACCAAAGATAAACTTAAATCTATTCACGCTTTCCTAGAAAGCTTCGCTAGTTAGAAAACTTTGTAACAATTTAAAAAGGAAAAATGAACATGGAAAATAAAAATAAAGACAAGCAAAATACCCGGCCGAGGGGCGGCCCATACCAATCACATACCAATCACTACTGGCTAAGGGAAGCCTTCAAAATCCCAAGGCGAGACTTCGGTCTCTCCTTGACAGCATCTGCTATG
>JABSPG010000856.1 GCA_013214445.1 Ekhidna sp.
ACTTGACAATGGAGCTAAAATTTGTCCTGCTGTAGAAAAAGTACTTTTAAGAAGTTTGATGTCATTGATACTTCCTAGAATATATACCTGTCCATCTTTGACCAAAACAAGAGGATTAATCCTACTTTGTCATCTTAAGTTTTGGACTGAGAAGAATCCATCTCTTCTAAGTTGACGTATGTACCTGCTATGCTGTTCAAAAATAATATCTATCGCTGCTTTTGGGTTCTCCATTTTTGATTTTATACATAGGCAAATCAGTTTTCTAACTGTTGCTGTGGTGTATATTTCATCCTTATGTTCCATTTTGATTTTGGCGATCAAAAGCATTGCCAGCATAGAAAGTGCCATGTGATTGTGAAAGCCATTCCATCCTCTGATTTGATAATCTGCCATACCAATCTGATTCTTGCCTTCTTTGAACATTTGTTCTACAAAAATGCGTTGGCCTTGCTTTTCGGCTAATTCTATGATCTGATCATCGTGCATGTTTGATAATGAGAACTTCACCTTACCATCTGTATCTTTTCTGATTAGCAAGATTAAATCCAGCCACTTTCCATCAGCCAATACCTGTACTTTGGCATAATGGAAATATGCTTTCAACTCACCCTTGGTGGATTGGCGGATGTTGATGTGTTCAAAGTCTTGATCTGATAAGTAGTTGAAATATTGGCTTACACTACAACTCTCCTCTTTGTCATATTCGAAATGAATGATGAGGTTACTTCGGATGTCACCGATAAAGTCAATGCCTTTAGAATCAAGAAAACCCAGTAGTGAGACTGTATTTCCATAAAGCGCATCGAAGTTGACGAAATCAAAGTCAATTCCTTTGCTTATCGCATCCTCAATCATCTTTTGAGCCATTGCTGGCTTGGAGAAGTGTTTTTCATGCTGTGGGATGTTGCATTTTCTCCTTCTAACCATATCTTCCTCCCACTCTTTAGGCATAAACAACCGCATGTCAATTGGAGTAAAAACCGAACCTTGGCAAAGGCCGGCAGCAACAGCAACCTGTCCGTTATCAACTTTACCAACGCACCCTAGATATTGTCTTGTTACACAGGCTGACATATTGCCTTTTTTACGAAAGCCTATCTCATCAATGAGCAGACCAACAGGTTTTCTTACTTGTTGAAATAAGTTGGAAGCCTCTTGGGAAATCTCATCCATCAACGCCCTAAACGACCAATGATCACTATTGATAAAATGGTTGATGCTTTGTTGGTCCAATTCAGAGATGCTATCAGCTATTTCCTGACAATTGGCTCTGTTCTTTTCAAGCTTGAAAAGAGAAGAAAGATAATCAAAGGCATGGGCCTTGTAGGAAAACTTGACAATGTTGAAAAAGGAAGAAAACCTCGAAAAGAAGCCAGGAAGTTGCTGTGATATCGATCCAAAATCCGCTAAAATTTTGGCATCATTTTTTTTACGGGTACTAATTTTTTAGCCCGTTTCTCCTTAGTTTGTGATACAATGTTTGTTGGAGTAAAAATAAGGCTTAGGCTCCTTTCCTTTGCAAACTTTTTACTCCTTCTTTTCTAAGATGACAAAGTAGGATTAACAATCGAATGACATCAAATACAAACAACAATTTTGCTTTCCTAAGACCTTTTTGCTCGATATTTTCCTCAAATAATTCCAGGAGATCACCTTCAATACCTCGATGAATCTTGGGATGGCAAAACCATCTTAAAAACACTAAGAAAAAATTAGGCGGTTGATTCATTGGAAGTCTGTTTTAATATCC
>JABSPG010000857.1 GCA_013214445.1 Ekhidna sp.
GAACTATGATGTTAATAAATGTGTTGATATGTATAGAGATACATTAATTTCAATGTTGAGTAAAGATGTTGATGTTTATATTAATAGCATAGACAAGGGTATCTTAAATTCACAGAGGATCAGTTCTAAGATTGATCAGCAAGTTTCATCGGTTTTCGATTATCAAGAGAGCTTGCGGTTCAATTACTACACACCAGCCTTTTTAAAGTTTTTTCCCACGAAATATCAGTATAAACTGGTAGGTCAATATGATGATTGGAGTGAATGGTCAGAAAATCCTTTTGTTGTATTCGAGAACATCCCTGCTGGCAAATACGCATTTCAGGTTCGATCAAAAATTGGCGGTCTTCTTTCAACCAATGTAGCTAGTTATCAATTTGTAGTAAAAAGGCCATGGTATGCTTCCACAGTCATGCTGATCTTGTATGTACTGGGTGTAATTGGTTTTTCAGTCTTTATTCATAATGTCTACAAAAGGTACTATAGAAAGCAACAAGAAATGCTCATTGCTGAAAACCAAAGAGAGCTCAAACTAAGTAAGCTTGAGACAGAGAAAAGAATCATAAAGATAAAAAACGAACAACTTCAAAAAGACTACAAAGACAAAAGCAATGAGCTTGCAGCTTCCACTATGAGTATCATTAGGAAGAATGAGCTACTGTCTCAAGTTAAAAAACAACTCTCCGAAGTTGAAGATAAGGAGGTTGTAAAACCTGTGATTAAGATTATTGATAAGAACCTCAATCACACTGGAAACTGGGAGCTATTCCAGGAGGCATTCAACAATGTTGATAGTGAATTCTTAAAAATGCTAAAAAGCAAGCATGCAAACCTTTCTCCAAATGATCTTAAGTTGTGCGCTTACCTACGATTGAACCTTACCTCTAAGGAGGTAGCTCAGTTGATCAATATATCCCCCAGGAGTGTCGAAGTGAAGAGATATAGATTAA
Source organism: Ekhidna sp. (assembly GCA_013214445.1). Classification (GTDB taxonomy): domain Bacteria; phylum Bacteroidota; class Bacteroidia; order Cytophagales; family Cyclobacteriaceae; genus Ekhidna. The sequence goes on from JABSPG010000857.1 coordinate 951, forward strand.
GAAAGAAGCTCAATTTGTCTAACGACGAAAACCTAACAGAGTACATATTGAGTATATAGGTGTTAAAATACCATAGAAAAACACCTTAACAATACCCATACAAACCAGTATTAGACTCAAGAAATATCCTTCCTATCTGGAATTATCAATTCCGCAAAAAAGCACCTAAAAACAAGGTTAAAAATAGAATTATAGCAATTAAAAGCTTATTTAAGTGCAATAAGCAGCTATTGTGTAGTTTTTGTTGTGGTGCCTTTTTCGATTTTCGCAAACCTTTGCAATAATTTCATGATTCCAAATTCGGAATTTGTATGAAGTGAAGCCCTTAATACGATCACCTTATATAACTACTGAATCTTAGAATACTCAAAACGAAATTGAAGATTCAAAAAAGAAGCTTAAACCTAATACGATGAGAAAAAATCTATTATTACTAATTCTTTACATGTCGGCATTATATGCTGCAGCCCAAGCAAATCGAGTGGAGGTCTTGAAAGATGCCACTGGAATGAAGTTGAAGGTTGACGGCAAAGACTTCATGATTAATGGAGTGAATTGGGATTATGTCCCAATTGGAAGCGGAATCCTAGATCCGGGAATATGGGATAAATCAGACGCAATAATTAAGCAAGCATTAGATGCAGAGATGGCTCTTTTGAGAAACATGGGGGTCAACGCGATTCGGACATATGGATTGGAACCTAAGTGGATACAATACATCTACGAAAACTTCGGTATATACACAATGCTCAATATTCAGTTCGGTGCTTATGGATTAACAATTAAAGGTACATGGACG